>DBGBJN010000098.1:0-7205 GCA_048449885.1 Collinsella sp. | reverse complement strand
CTCGTCTACATTAAGCAGCGCTACCCCAACTACAAGCAGATCTTCATCACCGAGAACGGCATGGGCTACAAGGACCCTTACAAGGACGGTTTTGTGGACGACCAGCCGCGCATCGACTACATCGAGCAGCACCTGCGCTGGCTGCTCAAGGCCAGGGAGGTGGGCGTCAACGTGGGTGGCTACTTCCTGTGGAGCCTGCAGGACCAGTTCTCCTGGACCAATGGCTACAACAAGCGCTATGGCTTCTTCTACGTTGACTTTGAGACCCAGAAGCGCACGCCCAAGGCAAGCGCCTACTGGTATAAGCACGTGGCGCAGACCCGTCGTCTGGACTAGTGGCTTGCGACTAGCGGGATTGCCCCGCTCACACAACCTGTCCCCATTTCTCAGCCGGGGGCGGCACGTCACACGGCGCGCTGCCCCCGGCCTTTTTGTGCGGTTCGGGGTCTGTTTGTCTCAATCTGTAACATCTAGCCGAGTTTTTGGGTCCTAGCTGTTACAGATTGAGACGAACAGGATTACTCTTTCCGAAGAATCTAAATCTGTAACACGTAGCCCGCTTTTGACCGTCTACCTGTTACAAATCGAGACAAACGGAGTAGGACCTAACCCCGTATGTCCCTAACAGTCGAGCGTTCGACCAGCGTACTCGGCACATGAATCGCCTCGATAGACGAGCTCTCTCCAATCGCCGCCTCAAACGCAAGCTTACCGACACCGCGCAAATCAAATCGCAGCGTCGTCAGCCGATTGTGAGGAACAAGTCCCTCGAGTGCGTCGTCGATACCAACCACGCTCACGTCGTCGGGCACGGACAGGCCCGCGTTCTCGAGCGCGGCGATAACGCCCAGCGCCATCTGGTCATTTGCCGCAAGCACGGCAGTCGGCGCCTGCGACCCGCCGGCAAGCACCTCGGCCGCAATCCGCTCGCCCATGGCGTACCCACTGTCCGCACTCCAATCGCCACGCAGCATCGGAGCGGCATCGACATGAGCACGACCCAGCGTATCGCGCCAACCGGCCTCACGAAAACGCGAGGAAATCGAGTTTTCCGGACCCGCCACAAACCGCATATTCGAGTGACCATGTTCCAGCAGATAATTGGTCAACAGCTCGCACGAACCATACTGGTCGGAGTCGATCGTCGTGCAGCGCGGATGCGCATACATGGACAGGATGACCGTTCGCACTCCCGGCTGGGGAACAAACTCCTCAAAATCGGGAGCCATGCGGTTCATGTTGAGAATCATGCCGTCGACGGGTCGCTCGACCATGCGGCGCGAGGCATCGGCAAGTGTATAGGGCTTGTCGCCGCCCATCTCGATCATAGTGACGGCAAAATCGTGCTCGCGCGCCGCTTGCATGATACCCTCGAGCGTCGCCAGGTTACCGACACGTGTGATGTTGTACATGCACAGGCCAATAGAACGATACGACCCGCCGCGCAACGCCGCTCCAGCAAAATTGGGACGAAAGCCCAGCTCTTCCATGGCGGCCAGCACACGCTTGCGCGTCTTTTCCGTCACGTTAGGCATACCGTTGACCACGCGAGACACAGTCTGGCGGCTCACGCCAGCGAGCGCCGCAACCTCTGCCGCGCTCGCCGAATGACCATTCCTTGTTTGCTGAGCCATGCCTTCCACGCTAACCTGCTTCCCAACTATTCCCCGCGCCCATGGCGCATCGTACATACATTGATAACGTGCTCATGATACCCGAGCCATATACCACAACATGAAAACTTCTGTCAATCAAAACCGCTTACCGAACAAATACAACCGTTCGCGGCTGTTTGAAGTTGTTTTGTTTCTATACATCTCAGCCGGATGTTAACGTGCTCATTGTCAAATGTTCACGTGCTCATTTTGGTTCTAATCATTTTAAGATAGTGTTTATCGGGCTTTTTCACCGCTGAACGCTAACCAGGGAGCCTCCTGAGCGCAAACGCACAATATCGAACAGCGAGACGAGAGGGTGTATGCATATGTCTTTGCTAAACCGCGTACAGCAGCTGCCGAAGGGCTTTGTTTGGGGCGCCGCAACCGCCGCGTACCAAACGGAAGGCTCCACGAAGGTGGCAGGCAAGGGTAAGACCATGTGGGACGATTACCTTGTCGCCCAGGGTCGCTTTTTGCCCGACCCGGCCAGTGATTTCTACAACCGCTACGAGGAGGATATCCGCCTTTCTGCCGAGCATGGACTCAACGCCATCCGTGTGTCCATCGCCTGGACCCGCATCTTCCCCAACGGCGACGATGCCGAGCCCCTCGCCGAGGGCGTTAAGCACTACCACGAGCTGTTCGCCTGCTGCAAAAAGTATGGCGTCGAGCCCTATGTGTCCCTGCATCACTTTGACTCCCCCGCCGCCCTGTTCAACCAGGGCGACTGGCTCAACCGCAAGACCGTCGACGCCTATGTGCGCTATGCCGAGTTCTGCTTCCGCGAGTTCCGCGAGGTCAAGAATTGGTTCACCATCAACGAGCTCATCAGCCTCTCGCACTCCCAATACATCCAAGGCAACTTCCCGCCCAACCATCACTTTGATGTGACGAGCGGCATCCAGAGCCAGCACAACGAGCTCGTTGCCCACGCCCGCGCCGTCAACCTGTATAAGGATCTTGACGAGACCGAGCACCTGGGCGGACGCATTGGCATGGTCAACGTCCTGACGCCGGCATATCCTGCCACAGACTCGCCCGCCGACCAGCACGCCGCCGACCTGTACAACGCCTTCTACACCGACTTCATCATGGACGGCGCCTTCCTGGGTCACTACTCCGCGCGCACCCTCTCACTCATCAACGAGATTCTGCGTGCCAACAACGCCACGCTTACGGTTGAGGATAGCGACATGGAGGAGCTCGCCAAGGCGGCGCCCCGCAACGATATGTTCGGCCTCAACTACTATCAGTCGGCGTTTATCGCCGCCTACGATGGCGAGTCCACCAACAGCTTTAACGGCACCGGAGACAAGGGCACCTCGTGCTTTAAGTTTAAGGGCGTCGGGCAGCAGGTCGATATGCCAGGTATCCCCACCACCGACTGGGATTGGCTCATCTACCCGCAAGGCCTCTACGACACGCTCAAGCACATCAGCGCCACCTATCCCAACCTCCCCGTCATCTATATCACCGAAAACGGCCTGGGCCACAAGGACCCCGAGCCCGACGCAAACGGCATCGTCGCCGATCCCGAGCGCATCGACTTTGTCGACCAGCACATGGAGAAGGTGCTCCGGGCGCGCGCCGAGGGCGTCGACGTCCAGGGCTACTTTATCTGGAGCCTGCAGGACCAGTTCTCGTGGGCCAACGGCTATAACAAGCGCTACGGCCTGTTCTACATCGACTTCGACACGCAAAAACGCTACATCAAGCAGTCGGCACTCTGGTACAAGGAGCTCGCCGACACTATGGCGGACGCGCAGTAGCGCATCGCCTCGCTTTCCCCCGAGAGGGGAGCGGCCCTATGCGATACAAACCCAGCCGCTCCCCTCTCTCCCCCTGGGACCGACCCCGCCTGCACCCGGGCTTTTAGCAAGCGGGAGACCATATAGGTTTTCAACGTCCATGCCATTAAGATTTCATGCAAAGAGGAGCGTGAACTATGGAATCGATCGTTAAGTTCTTGGAGAAAGGTCAGCCGTACTTCGACAAGGTCTCTAAGAACATCTACCTTCAGGCCATTAAAGACGGCTTTTTGGCAGCAATGCCCATCATCCTGTCTTCTTCTGTCTTCCTGCTTATTTCGACCCTGCCGGGCGTTGTCGCCACGGTCGGCGGCTTTACGCTGCCCGACTGGTGGAACGTCGACGTCGTGAACTTCTGCAACAAGGTTTACAACTTCACGATGGGCGTCGTGGGCATCATGGTCGCCGGCACCACCGCAAGCGCGCTGACCGGCTCCAAGAACCGCCGCATGCCTGCCGGCAAGGCCATCAACGCCACGAGCACCATGGTCGCCGCCATGTGCGCTATGCTCATCTTGGCCGTTACCCAGACGAGTGCCAAAATCGACGGCGCCGATGTCTCGGTGTTCTTTACCGACAACATGGGCACCAAGGGCCTACTGAGCTCCTTTGTCGCCGCATTTGCCACGGTCAACATCTATGCCTTCTGCATTAAGCGAGACATCACCATCAAGCTGCCCAAAGAAGTCCCCGGCGCCATCGCCCAGAACTTCCGCGACATCTTCGCCTTCAGCTTCTCCATCCTGTTTGTCGCCGTCATCGACGTTATCTGCCGCACCTGCTTGGCCGTCCCGTTTGCCAACGTCATCTCCACGCTGGTGAGCCCGCTGTTCGCCGCTGCCGATTCCTACGCCGGCCTCGCCCTCATCTGGTTCATGATCCCGCTGTTCTGGTTCATGGGCATCCACGGCCCCTCGGTCGTTAAGCCTGCCCTCAACGCCGCGCTGTTTGGCAACATCACCACCAACCTCGCCACGCTGCAGGCCGGCGGTCACCCCGCCCTCGCCCTGACCGAGAACTTCGGTAACTACATCGGCGAACTCGGCGGCACCGGCGCCACGTTCATTGTCCCGATCATCTTCCTGCTCTTTATGCGCTCCAAGCAGCTCAAGGCCGTCGGCAAAGCCTCTGTCGTACCCGTGATGTTCGCCGTCAACGAACCGCTGCTGTTCGCCGCGCCCATCATCCTCAACCCGTACTTCCTGATCCCGTTCCTGTTTGCCCCCGTGGCCAACGTCCTCATTGGTAAGTTCTTCATCGACTTTTTGGGCATGAACGGCTTTATCTATGCCATGCCGTGGGCACTCCCCGGACCGATCGGCACCTTCATCGACACCAACTTCCAGCCGATCTCTCTGGTCCTGGTTGTCGTCCTGCTGGTCGTTGACTTCTTAATCTACTACCCGTTCTGCAAGGCCTACGACAACGTCCTGTGCAAGCAGGAGGCCGAGACCCTGGCCGAAGAAGAGGCCGAGGAGACCAAGGCCGTCAAGACCGCTGCCGCCCCCGCCGTTGAGGCTCCTGTTGTCGAGACCGCTTCTGCCACTGAGGCCTCCGCAGCTCCGTCCGCCCTTAAGGGCAAGGATCTGAGGGTTCTGGTTCTGTGCGCTGGCGCCGGCACCTCTGCACTGCTCGCCAACGCGCTTAAGGAAGGCGCCGACGAGCTGGGCATCGACATTACCGCCAACGCCGGTGCCTACGGCAGCCACTACGCCATCATGGACCAGTACAACGTCATCGTCCTGGCTCCGCAGGTTCGCACCTATTACAACGAGATGAAGGCCGACACCGACCGCCTGGGCATCACGCTGCTGTCGCCCAAGGGCAAACAGTACATCGACCTCACTAAGGATCCCAAGGGTGCCGTCGCCTGGATCGAGGAAAACCTCGAGGCATAAGACGCTGACGCCACCTGCCGCTCGCAGAAAAAAATGGCCCGTGCATCGATGCGTGATGCGCGGGCCATTTTGTTTAGACCGCACCCGTCCTCCTGTTCATCTCAATCTGTAACATCTAGCCGAGTTTTTCGGTCCTAGCTGTTACAGATCGAGATGAACAGAACGCCCGAGCAGAAATATCTCAATCTGTAATATTTAGCTGAGTTTTTCGGTCCTAACTGTTACAGATTGAGACGAACGGGCCGAAAAACCCTACGCCCGCAGGTCCTTTACGCTGGAACGTTCGACCAACACGCCCGAGACGAGCGTACGGCTTCTGGAGCTCGGAGCTTCTAGGCCCGCAACGACCTCGTTGAGCGCACGGACGCCCAGCTCGCGGTGGCGAAACTTCACCGACGTCAGAATCGAGTTGGGAATCGTCTTGTAAAGCTCGTCATCAAAGCCGATCACGGACACATCATCGGGCACACTCAGACCCTTGTCACGTAGAGCCATCATCACGCCGTTTGCCATGCAGTCGTTAGCAGCGAGGACCGCCGTGCAATCGGGTTTATCGGCAAGCACAAGGCCAGCGGCATAGCCACTATCCGCATTCCAATCGCCTTGCAGAGGCTCGGGCGGCTCAATGCCACGCGCCTCGAGCGCCGCTCGCCAGCCTTTCATTCGGCACTGGCTCGACAGCGACTCTTTCTTACCCGAAACGAAGTACACGTTCTTGTGCCCGTGGTTCAAGAAGTACTCGCACGCCATGCGCGCGCCGCCCTCTTGATCGTCACTGACGGTGGAGCAGGTAGGATGTTCCATTGGTGTGATAATCACCGTCTTGAGGTCTTTCGGCGCCTCAAAGGTATCAAAGTCATCGACCATCTGACGCAGGTTGAAGATCATGCCATCAACAGGCAGCTGCGACATCCTGCGCGCCGCATCGGCAAGGGTCATCTTCTCCCCAGCGCGCTTTTTGATCATCGTGAGAGCAAAGCCTCGCTCTTCGGCGGCATCGGCGATACCGTCAATCATGTCCACGGCGCCGCCCGACAAGTGAAACATCACCACGCCGATGCACCCGTAACGGCCCAACTTGAGTGAACGCGCGGCAAAGTTGGTTCGAAACCCGAGCGCCTCCATGGCCGCATGGACCTTATCGCGCGTCGACTCTCGCACGCTATCAGGCTCGTTGATCACGCGCGACACCGTCTTGAGAGAAACACCCGCGGCAACTGCCACATCGTTCATTGAGACATTTTTCTTGTCCATCGTTGCCACTACTTCTCCAGTCGGTTTTGCATCGCTTGTTTTTTGCGTTCTAGCATACACTACCCGCCCAACTGACAAATCAGCCGTTTATCGGACGATATCGACCGTTCACCTGTAAATCCTTGTTGCTCTTCCAAAAATGTCTTACGTTGTCATTAACGAAATGACAACGTTGTCATTTCGCAATGCCTTCCTTAAACAGGAAGGTTTCCGGGCAGTCCTGACCATCCATCGACGACCAGTTCCATCCGCATGCATCGCGCATCAAGTAGCAAAGGAGCTCTATGGACGCCATCGTAAAGATGCTCGAAAAGCATCAACCGTTCTTTGAGAAGATCTCAAGGAACATCTACCTCCAGGCCATTAAGGACGGATTCCTTGGGTGCATGCCCATCGTCCTCACCTCTTCGATCTTCCTGCTGATTGCCACCCTTCCTGGCGTAGTTGGCATCACGCTGCCCCAGCCGCTCATCGACTGGTGCAACAAGCTGTACAACTTCACCATGGGCGTCATGGGCATCATGGTTGCCGGCACCACTGCCAAGAACTTTACGGCTTCCATGAACCGTCGCATGCCCGCCGGCAAG
>DBGBJN010000097.1:0-5057 GCA_048449885.1 Collinsella sp. | reverse complement strand
TTTAGGGGGCTCGGCTAATTAATAAAAAAATGCCTGGCACCCCGGCCCCGCCGGCAAATAGCGGACACTCCGCATGCAATCTATGCAAACAAACAAGTACGCTTAGCTACATTCGGTAAGTTCGAGCACGCTGCCCTTAACGATAAGCGCCGGCTCCAGGACGACCTCTTCGGCACGCCTGCCGCCCCTACCGGCAAGACGCTTGGACATGCAGCCAAAAGCATGCTCCGCAAGGACACCAGGATCCTGCTCAATGGCGGTCAGCGCCGGCTCAAAGAGAACGTCGGCCGCCGAGTTGTCATAGCTCACCACCGAGATATCGCCCGGGATGCTCTTCCCCATCTCGTGCAAGCGCTTGAGCAGACCGAGGGCGATGTTATCCGAACTTGCGAACACAGCGGTGGCATCAGTTGCGAGCACCGCCTCCGAGGCCTCGTAGGCACTCGGAATGTAGTACTCGCTCTCAAACTCCAAACGTGCGTCGATAGGCAGGCCAACCTCGCGCAGCGCGCGCTCATAGCCGGCAAGTCGCTTACGCCCCGTATTGGAACGGCGCGCGTTAACCAAGCAGGCAATGCGACGGTGGCCCTGCTCGATCAGATAGCGGGTGGCCATGTAGCCACCCATCTCGTGGTCGAACATCACCTTGTCGCACTCGAGCCCCTCAATGGCACGGTCGACCATCACGGCAGGGATAGGCAGATGGCTGACTTCTTCGCGCAGGGCGCGGTCGTCGGAGAACTCGTCGCCCACAACCAGGAAGACGCCATCAACGCCGCGCGTTACCAGCTGACGCAGCAGCTCCAGATCGTCGTCGGCACTTCCACCCGAGCTGGTAATAAAGAGCGCATAGCCGTCCTCGCGGCAGCGCTTTTCCAGGCTACCGGCGAGCGAGGCAAAAAAGCGGCTCTCGATGTTAGGGACGATAAGGCCCAGCGTGCGCGACTCGCGCATGACCAGACTACGCGCAATCTGATTAGGAACATAGTGGTTGCGCGCCGCGACCTCCTTGATGAGCTTGCGGTTTTCTTCCGAGATGCGACAGGGCCGATTATTGAGAACAAGCGAGACCGACGAGGGGGAAAGCCCCACCTCCTGGGCGATCTGCTTGAGGGTGACTTTGTTGGCCATCTCGCTCCTTCCAGGTTTACGCGCAATCTCTTGAAAGTATAGCGACCACCCCTCTACCTCGGTGATAAACACTTTACCAATCCGGTAGACGGCTGTTTTATCGCCGCCAGCGCACCAAATCCGTCCGGGTGGGGTATATTGCAATCGATTGATGACAACGACCACCAAAAGGCGGATATTCGTATGCACGAGAACGACTTTTTTAACGAGGACCTGCTGTGCGCGCTTGCTGGCGTTGCCGGCGAGGACAACGTGCTGATGAGCGAGCCCATGCGCGAGCACACCACGTTTAAGATCGGCGGCCCGGCCGACGTCTTTGTCACGCCCGATACCGAGCAGGGCCTCGTCGCCACGCTCGACACCTGTTATCGCTGCGACCTGCCGCTCACCATCGTGGGCAACGGCTCCGACCTGCTCGTCGGCGACAAGGGTATCCGCGGCGTTGTCGTGGCGCTGAGCAAGGGCCTCTCCGACATTACGGTCGACGGCACGCATGTCACGGCGGCAGCCGGTGCCTTGCTTTCCGATGTCGCCGCGGCGGCAGCCGAGGCCGGCCTTACCGGCATGGAGCCCATCTCGGGCATCCCCGGATCGGTCGGCGGCGCCTGCTACATGAACGCCGGTGCCTACGGCGTCTGCATGGCCGATGTGCTGGAGTCCGTGCGCGTCTACAAACCCGCTCGCCAGCTCGACGACGGCACCCGCGGCAGCGGCAACATCATCGAGTTCGATGTCGACGAGCTCAACCTGGGCTATCGCAAGAGCCGCATCGCCGACGACGGCTTTATCGTTCTTTCTGCCACCTTCAACCTCGCACCGGGCAACGCCGCGATGATCAAGGCCGACATGAACGACTACCGCCAGCGCCGCGAGGACAAGCAGCCGCTCGACATGCCGAGTGCCGGCTCCACTTTCAAGCGCCCCGAGGGTTACTTTGCCGGCAAGCTCATCATGGATGCCGGACTGCGCGGCCATGCTGTCGGCGGCGCGCAGGTAAGCGAAAAGCACTGCGGCTTTATCGTCAACGCCGATCACGCCACCGCCGCCGACGTCGACGAACTCATCCGCCACATCCAGGCAACCGTCAAAGACCAATTCAACGTAGACCTAGAACCCGAAGTCCACCGAGTAGGCGAATTCTTATAAAAAAGAAGGCCCCGAAAGGGGCCTTCACTTTCTTTAATTCAGATAAACCAGTCGGGTGTGTCGCGCCCCGAACCCGAGAGGGCCGGGACAGTCCGAGAGGCATAAGGTTGATCGCGAGTTCCGCACGAGCCGGAGAGCACTAAATGTGCTCTCCGCGCGAGCAGGACTGTCCGAGCAGGCAACCTTATGCCTCTCGGACTGTCCCGGCCCAACTTATCGTTACGACAGCGCAATACCGCCAAGCCAGCCCCAACGCACGCCAGAACCAGTGCCGTAAAACCCAATGAACGAGTCAAGCGACCTCGACGTGATGGCGCCCTCGTTACTCATAACGATGCCGCCGCCAACATAGATGCCCACGTGGCCATAGATCAGACCCGGCATGCCGGTGCCGCTATGCGATGAGTCGGCCACGATCATGCCCACCTGCAGCGCCGAGCGGTCGGAGCTATAGCACCAGGCGTTAAACATGTCGCACGCATTGCCTCCAAAGTAGCCAACGCCGGCGTTACGGAAGACATTGGTGACCCACGCCGCGCACCAGTTCTGGCCCGGCGAAGGCGTGGAGTAGCACGCGTTGACGACGGCCTGTTGCTTGCCCGAGCCGGCATTCTGCTGCGGAGTTCCGGGCGCGTACGATCCACCACCCGAGCTCGAACCACCCGAGTAGGAATTGTTCTTGTTCGCGGCAGCCGCGGCAGCGGCAGCCTTCCTAGCGGCCTCCTCAGCCTGGGCGGCAGCGAGGATCTCGGAATCGCGCTGAGCCATGAGCTCCTTGACGTCGTCGGAAAGACCGTTCAGCACGGTCTGGACTTCTTGCTGCTTGGCCTGCATGTCCTGCATCTGGGCAGTCTGCTGGTCCTTGAGCTTCTCTAAGTCGGCCTTCTGCGACTCGAGCTCGGTCTTTTGCGCATCGAGCTCTTCCTGGATGGTCTGAATGTCCTCGATGGCGTCGCGGTCGCTCTTGTTGATCTTCTCAACGTAATGCGCGTTGGCGACGAGTTCCTCAAACGAGCCAGAGGCCAGCAGCAGCGACAGGATGTTCGTGCCGCCGGACTTGTAGCTGGCGGCCACGCGATCGGAAAGGTCGTTGCGCTTCTTCTTGAGCTCGGCCTTCTTTTCATCGATCTGGGCCTGCGTGTCGTCAATCTTGCCCTGGACATTCTCGATGTCGTTGAGGGTCTGGGCATTCTTGTTGGCCAGCGCCGCATACTCATTTGCGATGCTGTCGAGCTGGGCCTGAACCTCGTCGAGCTGGGCCTGGGCGGCATTCAGTTTATCGGTTGTTTCTTTGGAAGCCTCCGCCGCATGGGCGCGAGCGGGCAGGCCAAAAAGAACTGCCGCAGAAGCGGTGCCGAACAGGGCCTTGAGGGCAGTGCGGCGCGAGAGCTCCTGGGAAAGGATGGAATCGCTGTTTGGTGACATATGTACTCCGTTACATGTTTATTTATATGTCGCTCAACTCATACATATTAGCGTACATATGGCGCGTCCCAACGATTTCCACGAACGGCAGGAAACTACAAGGTCAGCGGCTCGTAAGCAAATGCCAAAGATCAGGTTATGCGTACGCAAGCTCTTCTATGAGTACGTTAGCACAATCCTCTGCTTTTCCCACAGCGCACGATTTGGGCGTCCCTGCCTGCGCTATACTCCCCTGAAGAAGTGTTCCTGATTCGATAGGAGACTACATGTCCAAAGCACTCGACCCCAAAGACACCTGCGTCCTCGTTACCGGTGGCGCCGGCTTTATCGGCTCGCACACCGTCGTTCAGCTTCTCGAAGGTGGCTACCAGGTCGTCATCGTCGATGATCTCTCCAACTCCAGCTCCGTCGCCGTCGACCGCGTCAAGACCATCGTGGGCGACGAGGCCGCCAAGAACCTCACCTTCTACGAGGCCAACGTGCTCGACCGCGACGCGATGAACAAGATCTTCGATACCCATCAGATCGACCGCGTCATCCACTTTGCCGGCTTTAAGGCCGTCGGCGAGTCGGTGAGCAAGCCCGTCGAGTACTACCACAACAACATCGAGAACACCCTGGTGCTCATCGACGTCATGCGCAACCATGGCTGCAAGTCCATCATCTTCTCGAGCTCCTCGACCGTCTATGGCGACCCGGACAACCCGCCCGTCACCGAGGAGGATCCTAAGAAGCCCGCGACCAACCCCTATGGTTGGACCAAGTGGATGATCGAGCAGATCCTTATGGACGTCCACACCGCCGACCCCGAGTGGGACGTCGTGCTGCTCCGTTACTTCAACCCCATTGGCGCTCATCCGTCGGGCCTGATCGGCGAGGATCCCAAGGGCATCCCCAACAACCTGGTGCCCTATGTCGCCCAGGTCGCCGTGGGCAAGCTCGAGGCCGTTCAGGTCTTTGGCAACGACTACCCCACCCCCGACGGCACCGGCGTGCGCGATTACATCCACGTGTGCGATCTGGCATCTGGTCACGTTGCCGCCCTTAACTGGATGAACGGCAAGACCGGCGTCGAGATCTTTAACTTGGGCACCGGCACCGGCACCTCGGTACTCGAGGTCGTCGCCGCCTTCTCCAAGGCTTGTGGCAAGGAGCTGCCCTACGTAATCCGCGAGCGCCGCGCCGGCGACATCGCTGCCAACTGGTGCGATGCTTCCAAGGCCGAGCGCATGATGGGCTGGAAGGCCCAGTACGATATCGCGGACATGTGCCGCGATAGCTGGAACTGGCAGAGCCACAACCCCAACGGCTTCGCCGACGCCGAGTAGCAAAAACCTACATACCGCTCTTGCCCC
>DBGBJN010000096.1:0-2586 GCA_048449885.1 Collinsella sp. | reverse complement strand
GCAGCGGATTTGCGCTCATGCTGTCCCTCTCTGTATATGGTGTACTCATAGGTGTACTAAACCCTAGGAATCTTCTCGGAATAAAGTTACTATGGGTTCGGCGTTAGTCAAGGGAAAACCCGACTAATCCACTCGACTTTTCAAATTCTGGGACAAAATAACCTGTTGTGTTTGTCCCATTTACTTAAGATTTGGGGCAAACAAACCTGGTTATGTTGTCCCAGCAACGATGGGAGGGTAGGTATGCTCATTTCTTCCAAGGGCCGCTATGCCCTCCGACTGATGATCTATATCGCAGCGCTTGGTGACGCCGAGGGCAAGATCGCCCTGCGCGAGGTCGCCGACCGCGAGCATATCTCGCAAAAGTATTTGGAGCAGCTGGTCCGTCCGCTTATGAAGGCGGGCCTGCTTAAGAGCGTGCGCGGCAAGGGCGGCGGCTACATGATGGCCAAGGATCAAGCCGAGGTGCGTGCCGGCGACATCCTGCGCGCCGTCGAGGGCAGCACGGCTCCAGTGGCGTGCGATGGCATCGACAACAGCTGCACTCGCAGCGATCTTTGCTCGACCGTCAAGTTCTGGCGCGGCCTGGACGACGTGATCGAAAAGTACGTCGACGGCGTAACGCTGGCCGACCTGGCCGCCGTCCCCGAGATCAACTTTGACATTAAGCTGTAGGGGTGCAAATGGCATCTCTCGACAAGGTGTACAAGCAAATCGAAGTTTTTGCTCGGGAATGTGACGCCGAGAAGGTCGTGTTGTTTGGTTCTCGTGCTCGAGGCGACAACTTGCCCAAGAGCGATATTGACATCGCCGTAGCAGGTTGCCGGGATTTCGGCCGTTTCTCATATTTGATCGAGGAACATCTTGATACTCTTTTAGATGTAGATGTCGTCAATCTCGATGAGCCCTTATCGCAGCAATTGCTCGATGAAATTGCCAGGGATGGTGTGATTCTGTATGAAAAAATATGAGAACTTTGCCAGCGCCTTGGCGAATCTTGAGGATGCGCCCAATCAGGATCTCAACAATGATTTTGTTCAGAGTGGATTGATTAATAAGTTCAATCTTCAATTTGAACTGAGCTGGAAGCTCCTTAAGCGTCTGCTCGAGTATGAAGGCGCCACGCTTGCCGCGTCGGGGTCTCCTCGTGCCATCTTGAAGGAGTCGTACCGATTCTACGACTTTATTGATGAGGCGGCCTGGCTAGATATGCTCAGAGACCGCAATACGAACGTCCATATCTACGACAACAAGCTCGCTCAAGACTTGATTCAGCGCATCTTGAACGTCTATATCCCCGCTTTCTGTCAGTTGAGGGACGGGCTGATGGAGCGATACGGCGAGCTTTTGATGGCGCCCGACGACCAGTTTGTTTAATTCCTTAAGATTTCGCGGAGGGTTGTTGCCGTTTACCGAGGGGTTGTTGTGCAACAACGGGCGAGCTGCAATACTTAATTTTATCTTTGCAAACTGAACTTTAACTACACCAATGCAGGGAGGATCTTATGCAGCCCAAGCATTCTGCTATTGTCGCGGGTCTGACGCTGGCGCTTTCGTTTGGCGCCGTTTCCGCGCCGGCACCCGCCGCTGCCGAGGAGCCCACGCCGGGCGTTGCCTCGGATGCCACCGATATCGATAAGGGTCTCTACACCCAGCAGTCCTTCTCGGGCGTGCTGAGGTCGGTCCAGGGCGTTTCGTTTGTCAACGTGACTCCCGAGATGAAGTACTTCACCAAATATGAGAGCCATGGCAACTATAACCAGGGCTTTTCGTATGGTGACGGCTACAACGCGCTGGGCTATTACCAGTTCGACCGCCGTTGGTCGCTCATTCCGTTTATGAAGCAGGTCTACAACTACAGCCCCGAAAAATACAGCATGCTCAAGGATGCGATTGATCGCGGCAGCGAGATTTCCAACACGAGCAATGCCATGTACGAGAACGGTCAGCTCACCGAGTTGGGCCATATCGCTCAGGATGCCTTCCAAGGTGCGTACAACACCGATCCTGTTGAGTTCTCAGCACTTCAAGACGCCTATGCGTACAACTCGTACTATGCGGTGACCGAGGCGTGGCTCAAGAGCGGCCTGGGCATTGATATTTCGGGCCGCGCCGATTGCGTCAAGGGCATGGTGTGGAGCATCACCAACATGTGCGGCACCGGTGGTTGCAGGGACTTTTTCCGCTGGGCGAATCTTTCCAACGATATGTCCGACCGCGAGTTTGTGACGGCGCTCTCCAATAGTGTGGTCAACAATGTCGCCACTAAGTTTTCGAGTCAGCCCCAGTATCATGAGGGCTGGAAGAACCGCTACCGAAACGAGCTAAAGGACTGCTTGGATTTTATCGCCGAGGATGAGGCTGCCGCTGCGACGCCCGTGCAGCCCGAGCCTGCGCCGGCGCCCTCGCCGACACCTGATTCGAATGACGGCTCGGGGGACGATGCCAACGACGGCTCTACCTCGAACGGCTCCAATTCGAACGGCTCTGCTGCGGGCGATTCGTCTTCAAGCTCTGCCGGCAATACGGACAGCGACGCTTCTGGTTCGACCGACGCTGACACCTCTAACTCATCCACCGGCTCGA
>DBGBJN010000095.1:0-5819 GCA_048449885.1 Collinsella sp. | reverse complement strand
AATGCGGTCGAAGCCCTCGTCGGGTGCGTTCGGAGCCATGCCGGGGATCTCGCCCCAAGAGTCAACGGCGATGGAGTCCATGCCGTGGCGGTCGATAAGCGAGCTAAAGTCGTATTTCATGCTGAACTCCCGTGCAAAGTGGATTGTTTTGGTAGGCGTTATTGTCCACCAGCGTGGGCGGTTTTGGCATGGGGTTTGGCGCTTAATTTGACGGGTGCGGACGAATGGCTGGTTAGCCTCGCGCGTCGTTGACGGCGACTACGGTTAGCTGGGTTTCATCGACCGCAAACGATATGTCGAGCCCGGCGTAAGCCAAGTGATAAACGCGGTTTGGCTCGTGCTTGCTGCCCGCGCGGCGCGGATCTTGGCGAAGAACCTCGACCAAGCCGGGGAGCTTTGCGGGCGGGACCATGTCTTGAAGAGCTTGCGGAAACTCAACATCGAGCTCTTGCCACGGAGCATCCTCAATCCAGCCGCCGGTCGCATCCGGGTGACAGTCGGCAAATGGAATGTAGGGCTTAATGTCGTAGATGGGCGTACCGTCGCGCAGGTCGGCCCCCAGCACATGGATGATGGGGCCATCGTCGGTGAACTCGACACGATCGAGCTTGACGCAGGTGAGCCCGATGGGATTCGGGCGAAACGGACTGCGCGTGGCAAACACGCCCACGCGCTCGGCTCCACCCAGACGCGGCGGGCGCACGGTTTTCGACCATTTTGCGTTGGTGCCGGACCTGTCCTGCGACTTGGCATCGGCAGCTATGTCCTTAGCCGTGCCGCCGGGCGTGCCGTTTTCGAAGCGCCACAGCAGCCATAGGTGAGAGAAGGAGTCCAGGCCCTCAACTGCTGCGTTGGAGGCAAATTCCGGCTCAAAAAAGATTCGTCCCTGCAGATGGGGCGCCAAAAAGCTGTTGCGCGGAATGCCGAACTTCTGCGGCAGGTCGGTATGTATGTGTGCAATAGGTTCCATGCCGGTCATTGTACGGCATGGAGGCGTGAGGCGTTGTGCGCAATTCTTTGTCGCGGTCCCCCGTCGTGCAACCAACGGTTGCTTGGAAGGGCGCCTGCCGCCGCGTATGCTTAAGCCATCAACCAGCAGAAAGGAGCCGCTATGGCCTTTGCAGAAAAGCTCATTGCCATCCGTCGCGCCCATCACCTTACCCAGGAGCAGCTCGCCGCCAAGCTCTTCGTCACACGCCAAGCCGTCAGCCGTTGGGAGCGCGACGAGGTCACCCCGGGCATCGACATGATGAAGCTCATTGCCGCCGTAACCGGCGAGCCGTTGTCCCACCTGCTCGAAATGCCCGAGCATTATTGCCAGAGCTGCGGCATGATACTCACGCCCGACGACTGCGGCACCGATGCCACGGGCGCCACGACCGACCATTACTGCAAGTGGTGCTACGACCACGGCAAGTACACCTACGACACCACGATGGAGGCGATGATTGAGGATTGTGCCCCGCGGCTGGCGCAAAACACCGGCATGTCGCTCGACGAAGCCGTCTCGCTCATGGGCGCCGTCCTGCCGCAACTGGAGCGCTGGCGCACCGTGCAGGAAAACGAGGAGCGCTACGGTGCCGAAGCCCGGGCGCGCTATGGCGATGAGGCTATCGATGCGGCAAACGAAGCGCTGCTGGACATGGACCCTCAGACGTGGAACGATATGAAGGAGCTTGAACGCGCTATTCTGGGCCAGCTCTCGATTGCCATGGGCGACGGCGATGCGGATGGAAGCGAGGCTCGCAAGCTTGTCGCAATGCATCGCCGATGGATTGGCCTCAATTGGGGACACGAACCCCAAGACGAAGCATACCTGGGGCTCGCCCACGGCTATCTTGCCGACCAGCGCTTTATCGACTACTACGACAAGCACTGCGGCACCGGAGCCACGGCGTTTCTGGTCCAGGCCATCGAGTCGTCGTTGACGCGCGCATAGACCGCGGCGGCTTTGGGTATTTCAATCAAAACTTCAACCGATTGGAGACCTATGGCTACTGATCATGAGCTCGAGCTGTACGTTATGACCGGCTGCCCGTATTGCATAAAGGTCAAGCGATTCCTTGCCGATAACGGCGTGACCATTCCCGAGCGTAATATCTCGACCGATTCCGATGCCGAGCAGACACTCATCGCCGTCGGCGGAAAACGCCAGGTTCCCTGCCTATTCATCGACGGAAAGCCACTCTACGAGTCGAGCGACATCATCGCGTGGGTACAGAAGAACCTGCTCTAGTGCAACACAGCCATTGGGGACGTTCTTAAATGACTAGTCGTTAAAGAACGTCCCCAACGACCAACTAGCCGTGGAAGCGGGCTATGGGTGCAAGTGGCTGCTCGCGAAAGACGCGATCGACGGCGGCGCGGTATTCGTCGACCTTTTTAGTCTTGCGTACGAGTTTATGAACGGTAGCGGGGTCAGCGAAGGCGCATTTGGCGTAGAACCACCACTCCTTCATGCGAAAGACCGCGTTGCCGCCAATCTCTTCTGCATAGGCCGCAAACAGCGTGTCGTGGAAACGCTGCAGCTCAGCATCCGTGGCAGCAGGACCGCCGTTGACCATACGAGCCAGAGCGGGGTTCGCGAGCAGGCCGCGCCCCAGCATCACATGGCGTGTGCCGGGATAGGCCTCCACCAGCGCATCCATGTCCTCTAAATCAAAAATGTCGCCGTTATAGGCAACCGGAAACGGCGCGCGCTCCAGCGTCTCGCCGTAAAACTCCTTGCGCGGCGATCCCGTATAGCGGTCCTTTTGCACACGCGGATGCACGATTAGCTCGGCCAGCGGCATGCGACAGTAAAGGTCGAGCACGCGCTCATACTCGTCATCGCTCTCCAGACCCAGCCTGGTCTTGACCGACACCGGCAACGGCGATCGCTCGCACACATCGCTCAAGAACACCTCGAGCTCGTCTAAGTTGCGCAAAAAGCCCGATCCCTTACCCTTGGCAACAACCGTTCCCGAGGGGCAACCCAAGTTGAGATTGACCTCTCGATAGCCCATGTCGGCGAGCACCTGTGCCGCCCACACAAACTCGCCCGCGTTCTTGGACATCAACTGAGGCACTACGTTGAACCCCTGGTTATTGGCAGGATCGATCTCCTTAAACGCCTTGCCGCCAAAGCGGTTTCCCACCCGCGGCGGCGGCAAAAACGGCGTGTAATAACAATCGAGCGCACCGAAGCACTCCGCATGCACGCGACGGAACACATGCCCGGTAATTCCCTCCATGGGGGCCAACGAAAGGATCATCAACATCTACCCTCAGATCAATGCGGCAAAGGGACTGCCCCTTTGTCACATGCATTATGCCTTGTGCTTCAGATAATTCACAAGGCAGAGGTAGCTACTTGACGATAATCACCCTTCCATCCGTCGCCTCACGCAACGAAGGTGAAAGCTTTTCCGCGAAGTGAACAAGTGAAATCGGACCCCCGATGCATCGACACTTTTGGAGAGCCATTTCCTGCGGTTTTATCGCTCAAATCCTGCGGTTTTAGCGTCGAAAAATGTGGGTGCTTCAGGGGTCCAGAATAGGTCGTTCACTTCTCGGAAAACCATTCGCCTTCGATTTGCTGGCGCTCACAAACAGTGAGAGACTGTCCCACGGCAACCCCCTTGCGCGTCATTCGCCCCACGACAGCGACTCCGTGCTCCAAAAACGACGTTCATGATCACGACGACCACCAACACCACGCTGTTGACACTATGTTTGAATAATAGACGCCCCCACTCATTTATACTAAAGAGCGCGTGCGCATCGCCCCCGAAAACGATGAGGATCGAGGACCCCATGCAGCAACTCACCGAGCGAGAAAAGAAACGCATCCAGCGGTACTGCACATACCCCAAGATCGCAGCGACCGCACTCGTCATATCGTTCGCGGCATGCCTGTTGATGTTGCCGCTCCAAATGATCAACGATATCGCGTTCCACCAAAAAGAATTCCAACCCGCGGGCATTTATACCGCCATCGCACTCACCGTTATCGAACTCGCCATCTTTTGCTATTGCGCTCTTGCGCCGCGCTTTGGAATGCAGGGCAAACAGTGGAAGGAGCTGCAGAGCAGGCTCGCGGTAGCCCAGACCAACAAGGACCGTTCCGCGGAGGTCGCCGGCGTGCTTGCCACGCAAGCTGCCGGCCGCCTGCTCAAGAACAGCGATAACGATCTCGCGCGCAACTTGGGCGGTGCCGCCGAGGTCGCCGGCGCCGTAGGGGCAGTCGCCACGGCGGCAGACGTGCTAGCCGAAACCTCGAGCAATGCCGAGGCCATGGCAAACGCATACGGCGTGACGATTCCAAGCGTCAAGAAGCAGATCATGGCTCTCGCGGTGTTGCCCGTCATTGTGCTGCTTGGCGTCTACATCCCGCAGTTTGTCCAGGGAAATAACGAGCTTCAGGCAAGAAAGGCTGCAGCCGCCGAGCAGCTCGCCATCGCGCAAGATGCCCTGGAGCCCGTGTGCGAACGCGTCGCAGCAGACGACCCATACGAGTCGTATCACGACTACGGCTACCGCATTATCGGCTATCTGCGCGATAATGACCTCGGCGCTCAAGCAGCCTATGTCTACCTTTCTTTCGATGCAGACGGCACGCTCACGGACGTCGATTACGTCAGTCAGATCGACCCCGAGGCAAGCCTTGCAGACAACCTCGCCCGCGCCGAGCAGGATATCGCGACGCTCTGTGCCCCGCTCAATGGGCTGGACGTTTCCGTTGCCACACCGGGCCTCCTCACGCCATGCAGCCTGTCGGATGAATTTAAGCAGGCATTTTTAGCCGGCTCCCAATATGAAGAAATCAGCATCAAGACGGAGGGCGAATCCATCAGGTCGTACTACGCCTTTGACACCGAGCCCAAAGAAGAGTTCGACGAATACACCCATCCGGAAATTAGGCTCATGCTCTCTGCAAAGAAGAACTAAAGGCTTACGCTCTAATTGCCGCTCGCGAACATCGTCTATATCTCGAGGTCTAATACTTTTCCGAGAAGTGAATGGCTATATTTGAACCCCCGAAGCATCGACATTTTCTGACGCCAAAACCGCAGGATTCAACAATCAAAACCGCAGGAAATTGCATCTCAAAAGTGTCGACGCTTCGGGGGTCCATTTTGACTCGTTCACTTCTCGGAAAAGTATTAGACCTCGAATTCACAAGCCGCTCAATGTGACAAAGGGACCGTCCCTTGTCACATTATTCGGAGCGCAGGGCCTCCACGGGATCCTTCCTGGACGCGCTGCGGGCGGGCAGCAGGCCGGCAACGACCGTCAGTAACACCGAAATTGCAATAAGCACCAGCGCATCCCGCACGGGCAGACTCATCAGATTGGGGACCTGTTTGGCAGCAAGCGCCCAGGCATTAACCGGAAAGCTCACGGCCACCACAACGACAATGGCAAAGACGCCGGCGATAAGCCCCTCAATAAAGGTCTCGGCGTTAAACACGTTGGCCACGTTGTGCTTCGACGCGCCGATCGCGCGCAGGATGCCAATCTCCTTCTTGCGCTCCAGCACGCTGATGTACGTGATGATGCCGATCATGATGGAGCTCACCACCAGGCTGATACTCACGAATGCGATGAGCACCAAGCTGATGGTGTTCACGATGTCGGTCACCGAGCCCATGATGATACCCATGTAGTCGGTGTACGAGATTGCCTGTTCATCGTGACCAGCGGCTTTGACCTGCTTGTTGTACGCATCGATGTGATCGAGTACGCGCTCCTTGGCCTCAAAGTCGCGCGGGAAAATCTTAACCGAGATGGGGTCTGCCTCATCCGCATAGCCCAACGTGGTCAGATTGTTGTCGTAG
>DBGBJN010000094.1:0-12288 GCA_048449885.1 Collinsella sp. | reverse complement strand
GTACCCAATTTGCCCGAAGCCGTTTAGGACCAAGGCGCAAATGCCCCCGGGTGCGAGGCCGGCGAGGAGCATCGCGGTCCCCGCGGCGATTATCGAAAACACGATCTGAATAAGGCGCCGGAATTTGGGCACGGGCGCCTTCGCCGCCAGGGTCCCGGGCCTTGTGGCGCCGAGCACGAGTATCGACGAGAGAAGGAAGGGGATGAAGGGAAGGAAAGACGGCGCCGTGGCAATGGCGTAAGGCAGGAAGGAAAGGAATGGCAGGTCGCTTGCGGAGGCCGGGATATCCGTGATGCCGGAGCTGCTCAGGGCACGGCAATACGCGAGCTCCGCGTCATTGGTCTCTCGGTCTCCCACGATGGACCCGGATTGGAAGCCTTCGCCCATGAGCGCGTAGTAGCTCTCGGCAGAATCGAGAAAGGCGGCGTCGGTTTGAGCGGCAAGGGCGGCGTTCGCGTATCTTGCAAGCTCCGCGTCATTTTGCTGCTCTGGAGATAGGTCTGTGCCGCTGGCCTGGGGCGCGCGCGTATTGAATGCGTCGACAAAGCTCTGCATGCCCTGTTTCATAAAGAAGGGCCCGTAGATGGGTGAATTGAACGCAATGGGGACGGAAAAGGCTGCAGCGAGAACGAGCGTACAAATCCATACGGCCTTGTCTCTTAGGATTAGTTTGAGAAGAAGTCGACAGCACATTTGGAAGCACCTACGTTCCTCAAAGAATTGTTAGATTAAAAGTAACAGACCGGATGAAGATACGTGCGACGGGGGCGAGGCAAATGGCTGAGCGGTATCGATACGCGGGTTCAACGGCATCATATTGACCACATAGATTATTAACTTGCATTTCTACCCGCCCTTTTCGTAGAGTCGCCGATACGTGCTTAGCGCACCCTCGGCGCGTCCGGCAGGCTTTGCGAAATGGGATCCAGGAGACTTCGGCGCAGCATCATCTTGCGGAATGCTTCTAATGAGCCTCCCATCCTTCAAAAACAGAATCTCATCGCACAGCCTATCGACCGAATCCAAGATGTGGGATGACATGATGATGCACGTACCAGAATCGGCCAGCTTCCTGAGAATCTCGGAATGCAAGTCCACCCTGCTGGGGTCGAGCGCGTTCATGGGCTCATCTAATAGAAGGTACCGCGCGCCCGTCGCATACGCAATCGCCAGGGTAAGCTGCTGCTTCATGCCCTGGCTCAGAGTGCGGATCCTCATCTTCGCGAACTCGCCTATCTGCGTTTGTTCCACTATCTCTTCGATATCGCGAGCATGCGGCCACATATCGCAAACCATCTTGAGGTGATCTTCCGCACGCAATCCGGGATACAGCAGCGTCCCCTCACCAGGTGCATAGAAGATCATAGAACGGACCTCTCTCGCACCCGTACCCTGCACCTCATCCAGAACGATGCTCCCGTCCACGCGAGGACCCGGCAAACCTGCCATCGCACGCAGCAACGTCGTCTTTCCATGCCCGTTCGGAGCGACGAGACCGTAGACCGTACCCGGGGCAAACTCAGCGTTCACCGAATCTACGAGCACCTTCTTTCCATAAGAGATCGTCAGCGTTTGAAGGTCAATCATCGAGATCATCCCCTTTCGATCTTTGGAACACTCAGGCGCACCATCAACGGAGATACGGCGCCCAAGACCACCAGCAGAGCGCCCGATGCGCCGACGACCTCTCCAAAAGGCATCGCGTTCGTCCCTCGCCCAAGGAACCCAATCGTCCCCACCTGGGAAGCGGGATCAAACGAGGCGAATGGAGCCAGCAGCGCGACGCCCATGCCCACGCTTTCAACATGAGCGCTCAACGAACCCAACACCAAGAGAACCGCGCAAACCATTCCGGTGACAACGGGGTTGCGGCTAATCGCTGCTGTCAACGCAGCGACGACGGAAATCACGCCGTATGCCATGACCAGCAACGGAATACTGCACAACACCGCCTCCCCCACCATGGACGTTGTCGAAGCTCCCGCCCGAATGAGAGCGACGGGATACTCCGATCCACCCGCACCGTTCTTAATCACGGACACAACGACAGCGGGAACCATCGACACCAAAAGCAGCACCAAGCCAAGCAGGAGAGCCAGCGCAACAGCCGTCAGAAAACGCACATGCGCTGTTGCGGGGATCTGGAGAACCAGAAGGGAACGACACTGCAGGTGGGTGCACGCGAGCGATGTGACAACCACGGGCAACAGCAAAAATAAGGAGGGAAGCGCTGCCTGGAGATACGAAAGGAGGATTAATGGGGGCATCTTCGTACTTAACTCGTAAACCTTGGGGTCCGGCAAGCTCGCGATCGACTCAAGCAGAAGGGCGCGCGCCTCCGCACGAGAAGGAGTCTCCGGCTCGATTCCGATCGATTGCAGGAGAGTCGCATCTGCCGCGCCCAGCTCACCTCGAGCGCGCTCGTACGTCGCAAGGCTTCGAAACCCCTCCGCAGGCATAGGCGCGTACACGAAACCCGAAAGAGCATCCCGCATGTCTTCCAGGGCCGCTTTGCCCTCGACGTCCATATTCGCAGCGTTCTGCTCTAAATACCGATCTATTGAACGGAGCTCCCCATCCCTATACCGAACAGCGGAAACGTTATCAGCGTCAGGAAACATCTCGACCAGAGCCGGGGCCAGCATCGTCGTCGACATTGCAATCGCGCATACGGCGAGGGTAGGAGAACGCAGGAGCAGTTTCCCCATCGTTCTTACGTATGCAACGGCGGAGGCACAAGCGCTCGAACGAGTTGCCGTTCTCGATGCAGTGAAGGAACCTCTCTCAAGACAAATCGGGGATATCGGGCACGCGCAGCCGCTCTTTCCAGCAACGCAAAGCAGGCTAATTGCCAGCACCTCGATCCCGATTGCGCATACGAGGGCAATCGCGCCACGCTCGAAGCAAAGTCCAGGCAGATTCACTATCTGCGTTGTCGGGTACGGGCTATAGGCGCCGACGGTCAACTCAGTGTTCGCATACGTAAGGGGATTCAACAGGGCGAACTCACGTAAAGCGATGGATCTTCCGTAATACCCGGGAACCATCGTCACCCCCATCAGGGCACATACGAACACGATTCCAAGCGTAGGGTTATTGGCAATCTTCACGGCAAGGTGAACGACAAGCGAGATGAACGCTGCCACCAAGAATTGCAAGATGGCCGTCTGCGCGAACACCAGCCAAGCCGGTTTGATAACCGGAGTCGCATATTGAATGTAGCCTATCGGATAGAACGGCGAGCCCGGGCCATTCTTCACAAGCGCGGCGATTATCCCTGGAAGATTGATGGCGAGGACGGCAAGCATTGCAAAAACACTCGCCCATACGCTCGATGCAACAAGTCTACCCAGCTCGCCCATCGGTGCCTGGATGATGAGCTTTTCACGTTTGTTAAGACGCGCGGCAAGGAACGAGACGGCAACGGCCGTTGCGACCCATAGCAAGTACTCCTTCGATCCGTCATAATAGGTGTACTCTCCATCCGATATCTGCAGAAACGGAAGTAGGGGAGAGAGCGGTGCCAAGATAAGACGTCCCGCGGCAAGAGGGTACAGAAGCGCGGGCATGCTTGATGAAGAGGTATAGACACCGTCCTCCCCCGCATTCACAAGCGCATCCGCATAGGATGCTGACAATTCCTGCTCAACACGGGTTATTCCCGACTCGAGGTATTCGACCCGTCCGTCGATGCCAGCCGCGCTCCTGAAGACGGGCAGAGCACAAAGAACCATCAACGCAACAACGACAACACAGAGCGACCTGGAGGAGAGAAGCGACCTAAAGATCGCTTTCGAGATTTTGAGCATATTCATCGCCAACCTTAACCTCATCCAGTCGGAACAGAGGGGCCGAACAAAATGCTCGACCCTTCCTCGCATCTAGTAGGTGCTATAGACAAATTGCCATTTATCAGTTGTGCCAAGAACACCACAGGAGCACATTGCAGCGAGGCGGGATTCCCTATGATGCGCGGATCGGCGATAGCCATTTCGGTAGGAGATCGTCTTGTAAGAGATGTTGAACATCGAGATGCTGTGCCCGCTTACGCCGCGAGGACAGCTGTAGCTCCAGTAGGTATCGACGACGTCGTCCGTATACCCGAGGGGCTCAACGAGGGCACACTGGCTGCTCTCCTGGGAAGGAGGCATCGGGGTATCCGCAAAAGCGGGGGCTCCCGGCAGCAACAGACAAAGAGCGAGGCCGAGGAAAACCAAGAGCTTACACGACTTAACAGTACTGAACATAATCCTCTCCAATCTAGAGGGGTTTCGGTTGCAGCATGCTGTGATTACTTGACGGCAAAGTCAATTTAACATAAACTGTTAAAAAGTAACCTGAGTTTTTTAAATTCTTCGGAGGTTATTATGAGTTCCGACAATCGCACTCCCCGGCTTCATTCCTTCCGCATCGCATGTGCGATAGCCTCTGCGACCCTTTGCGCCACCGCCATCGCACAAGTGGCGTTCTCCTTAAAGCCAGCAATCGAAGTGCTCGACAACCCTGTAATTGCAGACTCCCCCGCGTATCCAGCCCTTGCGATCTCGACATTGGTCCCTGCCGTCATCGGTATCGCTACGACCATCCTCAGCGCCGTTCTCGTGTGGACGATCAAGAGCGGAGACCCCTTCAAGAAAGGGTCTGCGACATGCTTGAAGGTGCTCGGCATTCTCTTCGTTGTTCAAGCTGCCACCAGCCTCTACGCCGGCTCACTCAAAACCTCCGTTTCGATGTTTGGCGGCGAGGGGGCCGTCGGCGCCCAAGAGATCGCTTCATCATTCGATTGGACCTCTCTGGTTCTCGGCATCGTCCTGTTCATGCTTTCCCAGCTCTTCTTGTACGCCCGAGAGCTGTACCTCGACTCCGACGAGATTGCGTAAGGAAACGCCATGCCCGTAATTGTTCGCCTCGACAAGATCATGGCCGAGCGAAAGATTTCCTCGAACGAACTTGCCGAAAGGATTGGAACCACGCCCGTGAACCTGTCCCGTATTAAAAAGGGGCATATTCGCGGCATTCGCTTCAACACACTCGAGCAGCTATGCCTCGCCCTTCGTTGCCAACCCGGAGACCTTCTCGAAGTCATGAGCGAAGAGGATGCCCGAAAGGAGTTCGGACTCGATTGGTCCGCCGAGGATTAGAGGGCGGTCGTACTCGCCCTGCACACGGGGATGCGAATCGGCGGGGTCTGCGGCCTTCGGTGGTGCGATGTGGATTTCGAGACGGGCCTGATCTCGATCAGACACTCGGTGGCGTACGCGAAGGGAATGGGTTCGTTCATCAAGGACACCAAGACCCATGACGCCAGGGGTATCCCCATCGACCCGGTCGGCCTACTCCCCTTCCTGAAGGAGACCCACGAGATCGACTGCGGAAAGCTGCGCTTGCGCGGCCTTACCGGGGCGGTCGAGATCGGGGACTGCTACATCCTGTCGGAGCCGGGCGCGACCTTCGCGACGACAAGCTATATCCGCAGGGCGTTCAAGACGTTCTCGGAGACCAACGGCCTCATGGGCACCAACGACGAGCTGATCACGTTCCACGGCCTTCGCCACACGTTCGCAACGCAGTGGATCCGCCAAGGCGGCGATATCAAGGCGCTCCAATCGATCCTCGGCCACAAGGACGCCATGGCGACGCTCAGCGTCTACGCCGACATCGAGCCCATCTCCAAAATCCATAACATGCTGCGCGCCACGCCGTGCCTTTGGCGCGGGCACCTCGGGCCGAGGGTCGATCCGGGTCCCATGTTCCAACAGAGGATCCAGGAGTCCATCGAGACGCTCCAGGCGTTCGGCTACGGCATCACCGAGCCGGACGACCGAAATATCGCCATACGCGACGTGAAGACGAACAGTTGGCTCTAGCTCACCGAGTACGCGGCAGTGCTGGGCCCATCCCAACTGAGGTCACGGTGGTCCGATAGGGGCGCCGCCCGCGGCATGCGCCGCGGAGCGGTATCCCCTACCGAAGGGCGGGGATGCCCTCCGCTTCCAGTTCGGAATCAGCCGTCGGAGGCGTTCGGCTGACTGCGGGAACGGCCTGTCCGCTCAATGTGTTCGGCTGAGATCGGAAATCAACCCAACACGAGCCGGACACGCGCCAGACGGCTCTTCCCCGTACGGCCTTCCCCCTTACGCTCATGTTGCAGGCATGTAACGCCGCAGCGAGCGCGCCTTTTTTGCGCCAGACAGGTACAATGATGAACACTGTACCGTAGCGGAGCGCCCCGCGCGCGCCGCAATCACGCGAAAGGGTTTCCCATGGCCGAGATCTCGTCCTCCCGTATCGTCATCACCGTCCTTGGCAAGAACCGCCCCGGCATCGTCGCCGGCGTCACCCGCGTCCTGGGCGAGGCCAACGTCGACATCCGCGACATCACGCAGTCCATTATCGAGGACATCTTCACCATGACCATGCTGGCCGATACCGCCGAGTCCAAGCTCGACTTCGCTGAGCTGCAGAAGGCCCTGGCCGAGGCCGGCGAGCTTTCGGGCGTCAACGTGTCCATCCAGCGCGAGGACGTCTTTAACTTTATGTACCGCCTGTAGCGAACAAGCCGCTGGGGATAGCCTGACGCGCGCATGCCCATGCAAGCCACCCCGATGCGGCCCGGAGAGGAGCGCGCATGGCCTACGACGCCAAGAAAATCTATTACCGCTTCGATGACCACTTGAGCCGACTGGTTCTGGATTACGAAGCAAGCCGCCAGATTTCGTCTGAGAGCGAAAGCCTCTACCACGGCCTGCCGACCGACCCTTATGACGAGGGCTTGTTCGAAGAGCACAATGTCAAGCGCGGCCTGCGCAATGCCGACGGCTCGGGCGTGGTCGCGGGCCTCACTCGTATCTCGGATGTGCACGGCTACAACAAGGTCGACGGAAAGGTCGTGCCCGATCAGGGCAAGCTCACGCTTCGCGGCTACAGCATCGAGGATCTGGTCAACAATGCCCAGGCCGAGAATCGCTACGGCTACGAAGAAGTCGCCTATCTGCTTATCACGGGCTCGCTGCCCAACAAGGAAGAGCTCGACGGCTTTTGCGAGCGCCTGGGCGCCTTTAGACATCTGAGCGACGAGTACGTTAAAGAGTTCCCTATGACCACGGTGTCGTCGAGCATCATGAACGTGCTCCAGCGCGCCGTACTGCTGCTCTACGCCTTCGATGCCGAACCAGACGTGATCACGCCTGAGCACGAAATCGACGTCGCCATTTCCATGCTCGCACGTCTCCCGCGCATCGCCGCCTTCGCACACATGGCCTCGGTCGCCAAGCTTCGCGGCTCCGAGGTTCACGTGCCGCACCCTACGCCCGGTCTCTCCACCGCCGAGACCATCCTACAGGTCCTGCGCGGCGGCATGGCGTTCACCCGCGATGAGGCGATGCTGCTCGACGTTATGCTCATGCTGCATGCCGAGCACGGCGGCGGCAACAACTCCACCTTCGCTTGCCGCGTGCTGTCGTCTTCGGCCACCGACCCGTATTCCGCCTACGCCGCGGCTATCGGCTCGCTCAAGGGCCCGCGCCACGGCGGCGCCAATGCCAAGGTCGTGTCTATGCACGAGGACATCCGCGCGCATGTCTCCAACTGGGAGGACGAGGACGAGGTCGCGGCCTACCTGGGCAAGATCCTCGACAAGCAGGCCTTCGACGGCACGGGCCTCATCTACGGCATGGGCCACGCCGTCTATACGCTCAGCGACCCGCGCGCCGAGGTCTGCCGCCGTTACGCGCGCTCACTGGCAGCCAAGAAGGACTTGGGCGAAGAGTTCGCACTCATCGAGCGCATCGAGCGCCTGGCACCGCAGGTGATGCGCGACCACGGCATGACCAAGCCTATCTGCGCCAACATCGACCTGTACACGGGCTTTATCTACAAGATGCTCGGCGTGCCCGAGACGCTCTTTACGCCGCTATTCGCCGTCGCCCGCATGGCCGGCTGGTCGGCACACCGCATGGAAGAGCTCTTCTGCGCGCATCGCATCATCCGCCCGGCATACCGTCCGGTGATCGAGCCGCTGGAATACAAGCCGCTCGCCGACCGCTAGGACGCGGACCGTTATAGAACCCGAGCGTGGCCAGGGCATCACCGCCCTCGGCCACGCTTTTTATGCCAGCAGAAAGGGCTGCATCAAATGATTGTGTTTTCCGATATGGATGGAACGCTGTTGACGAGCGATAAGCAGATGAGCGATGCCACCTGGGCGATGCTCGACGAGCTCGCTCGACGCGGGATTGAATTTGTGCCCTGCACGGGACGTCCGCTGTCGGGCATCTTTGAGCCCATCCTCGCCCATCCCGCCGTGCACTATGCCGTCTGCGCCAATGGCGCCAGCGTCTGGCAGCTCGACGACGATGTGCCCACCGACGCCTCGCGCGCCACGCGCATCTTGAGCCGACCGCTCGATTGCGGCATTGCCCATCGCATCCGCCGCATCGCCGCCGGCCACGATGTGACCTTCGATATCTTCGCGGACGGGCAGTGCTTCCTCCCCCGCTCGCTCTACACGCGCCTGGATGAGTTCTGCGGCGGCGACCCCCACATCGCAGCTTCGCTCAAGCGCACACGAACACCGATCGACATGGATATCGACAGCAAGATCGACGAGGTCGAGACGCTCGAACGCATCGCCATGTACTGGCACGACCCGGCCGATCGCGACGCCATCGCAGCGGAGCTCGACACGCTCGGAGGCATTGAGGTCACGCGTTCGTACGCCATGAATATCGAGGTCATGGGCGAGGGCGCCACCAAGGGAACGGCCCTCACGTGGCTATGCGAGCACCTGGGCGAGCGTCTCGCCGACGCCTGGGCGTTCGGTGACAACATCAACGACATCCCCATGCTGCAGGCAGCGGGCCATGGCATGGCCATGATCAACGCCGAGCCCGAAGATCGCGAGGCCGCCGACGCCATCACCGAATACGACAACGACCACGACGGCGTCGCCCGCACCATCATGGACGCCCTCGCCTAGTCATTGGGGACGTTCTTAAACGACTAGTCACTGGGGACACTCTTCGCAAAAAGCCGCAAGGACTGTCCCCCACTGTCGGCAGAAAAGGAACGTCCCCATCTGCCGGATTAGGAGAGACTCTCCAGCACGCGACGGAGCTCCTGCTGGACGGCGTGGTCGCGGTTACAACCCACCACACGATCGGCCACCGCCTTGAGCGCGGGGCGCGCGTTTTCCATCGCGCAGCCCGTGCCGACAAAGCGAATGATCTCGTAGTCGTTCATCGAGTCGCCAAACGCCATGACCTCGTCGCGACCAATGCCGTAATGCTCCGCGAGCTGCGCGATACCCGAGGCCTTCGACACACCAGGCTGCATGGCATCGATCCACGCGTTGCCCGAAGGCGCAAAAGTAAAGAGCTGACCAAGTTCGCGCTGTAGCACGTACGCGCTATCCATAACCGCACTGTCGTCGCAAAAGATACTCGCTTTGATGATATTTACGCTGGGATCGGGCAGCTCCCAAATGCGCTCGGCATTGGGAAGGTCCTTATCGACCTCACGCACGAACTTGCACTCGTCATCGAGCAGGAAGGACTTGGTTCGGTCAAAGAGCGCAAGATGCAGATTGGGAAACGTCCTGACGGCTTGGGCGAGCCTTCGAATCGCCAGGTGGGAATACACCTCACGGTCTACCATCTTACCGTCGGCGTAGACCTGGGCGCCGTTAGCGGCGACAAAGTCCATCTTGTCGCGAACGGGCGCAAAGAACTCGCACAGGCGATCGTAGCGACGACCTGACGATGCGGCGAAATGCACGCCACGCTCGTGTAGCGCCAGAATCAGTTCGTAGGTCTCGGGAGGCACCTGGCCGTTTTCGTCAAGCAGTGTGCCGTCCATATCGGATGCAATCAGTTTAAACATAGAAAAGCTCCCTTCGGGCTTGTTGGAATCAGACGCGTATCCGATTCCAACGTACCCAAAGGGAGCTCAAATAAGACTCCGCGGGCGTAAACGTTACAAGGACCTGGCAAATAGCTCACACATGCCAGAGGTCCTACGGTCGCGGCGTCAGGCGGCCCGCCAAAAAGTGTCCCCGATGACTAGTCGTTTAAGAACGTCCCCGATGACTAGTCGGCGTAGGTGAAGGTTGTGACGTCGAACATGCCCTCGGGGCGGATGCGGAGCGTCGGGATGACCGGCAGGGGCAGGAAGATGATGCCCATGATGGGGTCGAGCGGCGGCTCAATACCCATGGCGCGCGCCTTGACCATAAAGTCGTCGTGCTGCGCGGCAACGTCCTCGGCCGTGCCCTCGCTCATAAGGCCACCGAGCGCCAGCGGAATGCGCGCCACGACCTCGCCGTTGCGCACCAGCACGTGGCCGCCCTGGCCCACGGCCTCAACGGCAGTCATCATATCCGCCGCATTGTCGCCCACCACGCACACGTTGTGCGAGTCGTGGCCGATCGTGGAGGCAATGGCACCACCGGTGATGGTGAAACCGCGCACCCAGCCGCGACCGATATGCTTGCCGACCAGGCCCAGGCCAGCGGGGCCGTCGCCATCGGCGCCCTCGGCCTGCAGCGACACGCCGCGGCCATGGCGCTCAATCAGCATAATGCGGCGCAAGTCCTCGGCGCTCTCGGGGCGGTCCATACCCGTGATAGCCATACCCGGGACGACATCGATAACCGCCTCGCCCGGCTTAAAGGCATAATCGAACACGTCGAGCGATAGCTTCGGAAGTTTAACGGAAGCACGCAGCTCATCGGCAAGGGCCGCAACCTCGGCCGTCTCGGGTGCGACCTCGCCCACAAAGGTGCCGTCCTGCGCCACCAAAGCACCGGCGGCATATACACGATGCGGAGCCGTGGCAAACGTTAGGTCGTTGAGTACCAGCAGGTCGGCACGCTTGCCCGGGGCGATGGCGCCACGCAGTTCGTGCGGGTCGCGGCAACCGTGGTCCAGGCCAAACGCCTCGGCCGTGGACAGGGACGCCATAGAGATGGCAACCACGGGGTCAATACCGGCCTCGATAGCCACGCGGCAGGCATTGTCAATCATACCGGTCGAAAGCGCATCGGAGGGAGCACGGTCGTCGGTCGCAAAGCAGCAGCGGCGGGCACGGGCAGGATTCTCCAGCAGCATTGGAGACAGGTTGGCCAGGTCATGGCTGCACGTGCCTTCGCGCAGCATCACGTACATGCCGCGAGACAGCTTGTCGAGCGCCTCCTCGGGAATCGTCGACTCGTGGTCGGCGATAATACCTGCTGCGGCATAGGCGTTGAGGTCCTTACCGGCAACGAGCGGCGCGTGGCCGTCAACCTGCTTGGACGGCGTCTGGTTGGCAACATCGATGCGAGCACAGGTCTCGGGGTCGGCCATAAAGACACCCGGCAGGTTCATCATTTCGCCCAGACCAAAGACATCGCCCGGATGCTCGGCAAAAAACGCCTGCATATCGGCAGCCGAAATAACGGCACCGGCTTGCTCGTCGGGCAGCGCGGGCACGCACGAAGGCATCATGTACTTGATGGAGATGGGTGCGCGGCGGCCGTCCTCAATCATAAAGCGCAAGCCGTCAAGACCGGCAACATTGGCAATCTCGTGGCTGTCGGCAATGGCGGTGGTGGTACCGCGCGTCGCGGCCATGCGAGCGTACTCGGCGGGACGGATGTTCGAAGACTCGATATGCAGATGCCCGTCAATAAAACCGGGAGCGAGATAGCGCCCTTGGCAGTCGATGACCTCAGTTGACTCGTAGGCGCCAGCGGCATCGTCGCGACCATCGTAGAGCACGCCGACGATCACACCGTCCTTGACGGCAACGCTACCGGGCGCCACACGCTGGCCATACACGTCGACGATCTGCGCATTGGTAAACAGCGTGTCGACGGGCACGCGGCCCTCGGCGGCCTCGATCACAGTCCTCATGACCTCAACGGACATACATACTCCTTTAACCGTAGAAAAAAGCTGTGGAGCGGACAGGCCTTCACCGCAGCAAACCAATAGCCATTGTATGCCCAAACGATGGGTCAACAATACGCCTCTCCGCTTAACGGCACACGCCGCTTGACGCAATGGGGACAGGTTGCTTTGCACCAATGACAAGGAGTGTCCCAAAGTGCCGGCACAAAAGGAACGTCCCCAAGTGCCAACAACGGAAGCGCCGATGTTTTGGCAATGACAGACACTATGACCCAATCCGAGGGCACGGAAACGACGGGAGCCCCCGCTCGTGACCGCGGGTCGGGGCTGCGACAATGTTGTTGAAGTGCCAGAGGCGCAGCCGCGCCGCAACGAGGTTGGGAGGCTCCCGTGCCTAGAT
>DBGBJN010000093.1:0-5681 GCA_048449885.1 Collinsella sp. | reverse complement strand
TCGCTCATGTGCGACCCCGACATTGCGCTGAAGGCCGCCACGGGTGAGCCCATCCGCGAGTGCCTCAACTGCAACAAGGGCTGCGTCGACGCGATTCAAAACCGCAAGTACATCTCGTGCGTGCTCAATGCCGAGAACGGTGACGAGGCGACCGTCGCTATCAAGCCGGGCGAGGGCGACAAGAAGATCGCCGTGGTGGGCGGCGGTATTGCCGGCCTGGAGGCCGCACGCGTGGCGGCCAAGCGCGGCTACGACGTGACCATCTACGAGGCGAGCGATCATCTGGGCGGCCAGATTGTGCTGGCGGCTGCGCCTCCGCGCAAGGACGAGATCATGCGCTCGGTCGAGTACTACGAGAAGATTCTGCCTGGCCTGGGCGTGAAGGTTGAGCTTAGCCATGCCGCTACCGCTGAGGACCTCAACGCCGCCGACGCCGCGATTGTGGCTGTGGGCGCGCACGACGTGGTCATCCCCGTTCCGGGTGCCGACTCGGACAAGGTCGTCTCGAGCTGGGACGCGCTGGCCGGCAAGGTAGAGCTCAGCGGGCGCGTCGCCGTTATTGGCGGTGGCCTGGTGGGCACCGAGACTGCCGAGTATCTGCTGCAGCACGGCTGCGAGGTGGCGATCGTGGAGATGCTCGACAAGATTGCCGCGGGCGAGTCCGAGACCATTCTGCCGCTGATTATGAGCGACTTTGCAGAGCACAACGTGGAGCAGCACGTGAAGACCCGCCTGACCGCCATTACCGACGAGGGCGTGGAGGCCGTGCGCACCACCGAGGACGGCGCCGAGGAGCCGGTAAATATCGCCTGCGATTACGTGGTGATGGCCGTGGGCTCCAAGGCCAACGCGTTTGACCTGGACGGCGTGACGGTGCCCGTGACCTGCGTGGGCGACTGCTCGGGCGAGCGCACCGCCGACATTGCGAGCGCCATCCGCACGGCGTATCACGCGGCCAACGAGCTGTAGCTGAGCATCGCGGCCAGGCGGGGCGGTAGCACGGATCCGCCTCGCCCGACTGCGTCCCGTCGGGTGTCAATCGGTGCGGGGCCTGCAAGCGCAGCAGGTCCCGCCCTTTTGTTTTGCTCCGGTGGATGGCAATGCGCGGTAATCATGAGGAGTGAGGACGTCTACTGCCTTGCAGATTACTCAAAATTATTGGGGGAGGGGTTAATAACTATATCTTCTATACCAAAGGACATAAAGAGATGCCAATTTTGTTGACAAGCGAATGACGATTAGCTGCGAGTCAGCTACCAGCGTAAATAATCGATAAAGAAATGTCGTAATTTGGTGCCAAATGCCCAGATAACGCCGCGTCTATTTTAATTAACTGCTTTGAGCAAACAGTAAAATGCTACTATCTAACTTGCACGTTAGAAAGCAGATTAACGGTTAAGGCTAAGAAGTGGCAGGTATGTCGGAAGCAACTAGGACTCGCACGCATGCGCCCGAGGTTAGGCAGCGCGCCGTCGAGATCCTCCAAGAGGGGGTCGGTCATCGTGCCCTCGCTGCGGAGCTTGGCATTCCCCAGGCCACGGCTCGTCAGTGGGCCCGCGCGTATGCCGTGGGCGGTGCCGACGCCGTTCTCAATGCCGGTTCGCATCATCACACCTATTCGTACGACGTAAAGCTCGCTGTGGTTAAGGACCGTCTGGAAAACGGCTTGACGGTTCGCGAGGCCATGATCAAGCACAAGATTCCCAGCGAGTCTTCGGTCAAGGCTTGGTGCCGTCAGTACCGCGAGAGCGGTGAGTCCGCACTGGTCGATAAGCCGCGCGGTCGCAAGCCGCGCGTTAAAAAGGCGGAATAGCAAACGGGATGGTGCGCCCACAGGGGCGCATTTTTCTTGCCGCGCCAACTTTTTGGACCGGCGCGAGCCTATCGGGACATCCTCCAACGTGGTCAATAAACCGCGCGCAGTGGCCCGCGCGTCTGTCGTTGCGGTAAGGGAGCGTCACCCCTCTACTCCAATGCGGACGTACCCTTGCCCCGTACGCCTAAAACTCCCCAGTTGACCGAAAACCTGCCGCCGCTATTCCTCAATTGAGCTATAACGTTAAACAATTGCAGTGTTTTTGCATGGGGGAGTGATGGTATGACGCTACTGTATTTCCTTACCCTGTTTCCGCTGGTACCGGCGCTGGGCATGCTGCTCGCGCGCGGTGACCGCGCCCGCGATGCGGTGGGGCTCATAGGCTCCGGCATTATTATGGCGGTGACAGTTGTAGTCGCCGTCATGTTTTTTGGCACGGGTCCGCAGAGCTTTGAGGTTGCCCCCGGCACCTCGCATGTGCTCTCGATCATCAGCTCCGTCATCGACGTAATTCTGTGCGCCGTCATCCTGTACAACGCGTACAAATATAGGAACGCGCTCACCATGGTGCTCGGCATAGTCCAGCTGGTGGGCTCGCTCGCCTTTGCAGCCATGACGCTGCCCGCGGCCGAAGCCGTCACGGCGACGCCGCTCTACCTGGACTACATGAGCGTGATCATGGTCCTCGCCGTCGGCATTGTTGGCAGCCTCATCTGCGTGTATGCCTTGGGTTATATGAAGGACTTCCAGGCCCACGACGAGCACGAGGCCGCACTGCGCGGGCAGACCGCGCCCGACCGTCGCCCGCAGTTCCTGGCGCTTATGTTCCTGTTCCTCTCAGCCATGTTCGTCATCGTGACGAGCGACAACCTTGAGTGGCTGTTCTGCGGCTGGGAAATCACCACCGTGTGCTCGTTCCTTATGATTGGCTACACGCGCACGCCCGAGGCCATCAAGAACGCTTTCACCCAGATCATCCTTAACATGCTGGGCGGTATCGCGTTTTTGGCGGGCCTTATGTTCTTGCACGTTAACGGCATGCCGCTGACCATCTCGGGCATGATCGAGCTTTCCGGCGCCGGTACCGCGCAATCCGCACTGCTGGTGATGCCGGTCATCCTGTTGTCGCTCGCCGCACTCACCAAGGCCGCACAGATGCCGTTCCACACTTGGCTGCTCGGTGCTATGGTTGCCCCCACGCCCACGAGCGCCCTGCTGCACTCGTCAACCATGGTTAAAGCCGGCGTGTTCCTAATGGTCAAGCTGAGCCCGCTCTATGCTATCTATCCCGTAACCGGCTTTATGGTCACGAGTGTGGGCGCCATCACGTTTTTGCTTGCTGCCCTCATGGCCATCTCGCAGAGCAACGCCAAACGCGTGCTCGCGTACTCCACCATTTCCAACTTGGGCCTCATCAGTGCCTGCCTGGGTGTCGGCGCGCCCGAGGCCGTATGGGCGGCCATCTTTCTGATCCTGTTCCACACGGTGGCAAAGTCGCTGCTGTTCCTGTGCGTGGGCACGGCCGAGCATCATATCGGCAGCCGCGATATCGAGGACATGGACGGTATGTTCAGCCGCATGCCGCACCTGACGCGTCTGATGATGCTGGGCATCATGGGCATGTTTGTGGCGCCGTTTGGCATGCTCGTGTCCAAGTGGGGCGCCCTGGTGGCGTTCGCGCAGACTGGCAACGTGCTCATGATCATGGTGCTGGCCTTTGGCTCGGCCGCGACGTTCTTCTTCTGGGGCAAGTGGCTTGCCAAGCTTTCGGGTGTCGACCCCACGGCTCAAAACGTTGAGGTCAATGTCCATAAGACCGAATGGATGGCCCTCAACACCATCGCCGCGCTGCTGATTCTGTGCTGCGTGGCGTTTCCGGTTATCTCGAGCGGTCTGGTGTCGCCTTACTTGGCCATGGTGTTTGGCCGCGTGCCGTACGTTATCGGCAAGGACGCCATGTATCTGATGGTGGTTATCGTGGCGTTTATCGCCGTGGTGCTGCTGACTTCATTCCGCGTGAGCAACAAGCCGCACGTCAACGTGTACCTTTCGGGTGTGGGAACCGACAAATATCGCCATTTCCGCGGCTCGATGGGACACGAGGTGAAGGCCGAAAAGCGCAATTGGTACTCGGAGGACGCCCTTGGCGAGAAGCGTATTGGACCCGCGGGTAGCGTCGTGTGCTGCAGCATTATCTTTTTTGCGCTGCTGTGTTGCGCGTGGATTGGGCCCGAGAGACTTGCCATGAGCGCGCCCTCGGTGTTGCGCGGCAAGTATTTTGAAGGTTCGGGCGTCGTGGGCATTTTTATTGGCACCGTGGCATTTGCCTTGCTGGCGCCGCTTGTGGGCGGCCTGATCGACGGCGTTGACCGCAAACTTTCGGCCCGCATGCAGGGCCGCGTGGGCCCCTGCCTGCTGCAGCCCTTCTACGACGTTGCCAAGCTGCTGCGCAAGGCCCCCGCCAGCGTAAACACCATGGACGATACCTACATGGCGTGTGCGCTCATCTTTACCGTCGTGGGCGGCGGCATCTTTGTGTCGGGTTCCAACACGCTGTTGTGCGCCTTTATGGTGACGCTCGCCGCGATCTTTGTGGTGCTGGCGTCTGCCTCGACGCAAAGCCCGTTTGCCCAGGTCGGCGCCGATCGTGAGTTGCTGCAGGTTATGAGTTACGAGCCCGCCGTTCTGCTGATGAGCGTGGGCTTGTACCTTGCTACCGACAGCTTCGATTCCATCGCCGTGACGGGGCAGTCGGCCCCCATCATCGTGTACAGCGCACCCATTTTCCTCGCGTTGCTCGCGGTGCTTACCATCAAGCTGCGCAAGTCGCCGTTTGACCTTTCGTACTCGCATCACGCGCATCAGGAGATCGTCCAGGGCGTCGCCACCGAGATGAGCGGCGGCACGCTGGCCAAGATGACCCTTATGCACTGGTGCGAGACCGTGCTGTTTTTGATGTGGGTGGGCATGTTCTTTGTTTGGAACAACCCGGTGAGCTGGGTCGTAGCCCTGGTCGTGATGGCCGCGACGTATTTTGTCGAGGTCCTGATCGACAACACCTTCGCACGCAGCACCTGGCGCAGCTGCTTTAGGCTCGGATGGGGCGTGGCGCTGGTGTTTGGCCTGCTCAACCTTATGCCCATCCTCGTCGACGTATTTATTTAGGAGGCGGCATCCATGGATTATAAAATGTCGCGCTCGCCGTGGGTTATTCATTACGACGGCTCGAGCTGCAACGGCTGCGATATCGAGGTGCTGGCCTCGCTTACCCCACTGTTTGATGCGGAGCGTTTTGGTGTGGTCAACACCGGCAACCCCAAGCATGCGGACATCTTTTTGGTGACGGGGTCGGTCAATGCCCAGAACCTGCCTGTCGTGCGCCAGATTTACAACCAGATGCTCGAGCCCAAGTGCGTGGTGGCCTGCGGTATCTGCGCGTGTTCGGGCGGCGTGTTCCGCGATGCCTATAACGTGATCGGCGGCGTGGACCGCGCGATTCCCGTGGATGTGTACGCGCCCGGGTGCGCCATTCGCCCCGAGACCGTGATCGATGCCATCGTGGAGGCATGCGGCATCCTGGACCAGAAGGAGGCCGTGATGCGCGCTGGCGGCGATCCACTTACCGTGGGCGGTGCCGCTACTTGGGACGGTGGCGTTGAGTTGGGCGAGGACGGGTTTGTGGCTGCGGGGGCCGGGGCTGATGGTGCCGGTGACGGTGTCGAGGCCAACGTGTCCACCAGGTCCGCCGCGCCCGCCGCTGCAAAGGAGGCCGAGTAATGCAAAAGGCTATCTATACCACCGTCGGGATCGACGAGCTCCTGTCGCATGTCCAGGCGCTCAAGGGCGTCGGCGCGCGCTTTGTGCA
>DBGBJN010000092.1:0-17049 GCA_048449885.1 Collinsella sp. | reverse complement strand
CCTCGATGAGCAGGCGCACGTAGCCGTCGAGCCTTTCGACACTGCCGGCTATGTCGCGCGCGGCGGCCGCGAGGTCGGCGTCTTTCTCGTCTTCCAGCTCCTCCGCCACGAAGTCGGCGTTGGCGCGCAGCACGGTGAGCGGCGTCTTGAGGTCGTGGGCGAGCGACGCCACCTGCTCGCGCTGCCCCCGCTCCGCGGCCCAGCGGGCCTCGAGCGACTCGGCGAGGGAGGCCCGCATGGCGTCCATCGCGGCGAGGACGTCGTTCACCTCGCGCACGTTGGTGCTGCCGACCGCGAAGTCGAGCTCCCCCGCGCCGACGCGCTCCGCCGCCTCCGCAAGCGGCGCCATCTTGCGCGAGATCACGCGGCTCGCGCGGCGCGCCACGAGCGCGAGCGCGAGCGCGCTTCCCGCCGCGGCGCCGACGAGCATGAGGTTCTGCGGGTTGGGAAGCAGGCCGGCGAGGTCGCGCGAGACCCACTGCGGCAGGTACTCGCTGACGAGTGCGCAGGCCCCGCCGCTCTTGAGCGGGAACGCGGCGTAGGTGAGGCCCGAGCCCCCGCCCTCGATCTCCACTGTGCCCGGATCCGCGGCGAGTGCCGCACGGGCCATTTCCGTCGCGTCCTCGAGCCGCGTGCCCTCGAGGTCTGTCATCAGCACGTATCCGTCCTTATTCAGGATGAGGTAGCGGTACGCCGTCGGCACGTCCTGCTGCCCGCAGACGCCGTCGCGTGCCAGGCCCTCCGCGACCTCGCGCGTATTGGCCGGCCCCCAGCTTGCCTCGTAGACGAAGCCCGCGTTGATCGCCGCGGAGAGCGCCATGAACGAGGCGAGCCACGCCGTGGCAACCGCCGCGAACGCGTAGGCGAAGTAGCGCGCGATGACGAAGGAGAGCGGCATGCCCCCGCGACCTCGCGCCCCGGTCCTCAAAGCTGCCACTTGTACCCCATCCCCCAGACGGTCGCGATCGGATCGGCGCCGGCCTCGGAGAGTTTCCTCCGGGCGCGGCTGACCTGCATGGATATGGCCGCGTCGTCGGCGTCGCTCTCCCAGCCGAGCACCGCCTCGCGGATCTGCGCGCGGCTCATGACCTGCCCGGGGTGGCGGGCGAGGTACTCGCAGATGGCGTATTCGGTGGGCGTGAGCGGTACGGCCTCGCCGCCCACGGCGAGGCCGCGCGCCCCGAGGTCGATCCGCACCTCCCCGAAGGAGAGGGCGTGCGAGCGCGGCCGGCGCTCACGGCGTAGATGGGCCGCGACCTTGGCGCGCAGCTCCGCGGCCCCGAAGGGCTTGCGGACGTAGTCGTCGGCGCCCAGGCCGTAGCCGGCCACGGCGTCCTCCTCGGCCACGCGCGCGGTCAGGAATATGATGGGCCCGTCGAAGTCCGGGCGGATCTGCCGCACGAGCTCGAAGCCGTCGAGCCCCGGCATCATGACGTCGCAGAGCACGAGGTCGAAGCGCGAGAGGTCCATCCCCGGGACCGCCGTCGGGTCCGCTGCCTTGACGACCTCATGGCCGTCGCGGCCGAGGACGCGCGCGAGCGCGTCGAGGATCGCCCGCTCATCATCCACTGCCAGTATCCTCGCCATGTTCGACCTCCTGAAACTCCCGTCGGCATTGTACTTGCGCCGCGCTCAGCGGTCCAGAGCCCCGCGCGCAGCCGCGGGCGCCTCGGCCGCATCGCACGCGCGGTAGCGCACGCCCGAGCCGCCGCGCGCCTCGATCTCGAGCCAGCCCTCGCCGTCCGACTCCCGTCCGAAGAAGATGAGCTGGAGCTCTCGGACATTGCCCCTGTCGTCCGCCGCGTCCACCAGGTAGACGTAGTTCGCCCCCGCCCCGGTGGCGTCGGCGTAGGAGCTCGCGTGGCTACCGGGCTCGGGCGCGGGCGCCCACATGGCGATCTCAGGGTTGGGCAGCACGCGGTCGGCGATCGAGCGCAGCACCGACCCCCAGCCGGCGTCGAGCAGGGCATTCCCGCCCAGAACGAGCGCTGCGGAGAGGAGGACAAGCGCGACGGCGAACGGCTTCCTACGCATCTGCCCTCCCGTCCTCGAAGCGGCAGAACCAGGCGATAAGGACGGCGGCGGTTGCCAGGGTGAGAACGAGGCTGGCGAGCGCAGTCGTGAGGAGAGGGCCCGCCGCGCGTGCTGCGTCGATGAAGGCCTCCACCCCGAGCGACCCTAGGCGCGCGGGCCAGGCGAGCGGCACCCAGCTCAGGGGCGTCGCCAGGGCACCGGTGAGCTCGCCGGTCATGAGGCCGTGCGCAAGTCCGCCCACTGAGAAGAACGCGAGGAGCATTCCCGCCGCGCCGGCGCCGATGGCGGCGTTGCGGCCGAGGCGCAGGGCCACGCCGAGCCCCAGCGCGTAGAGGGGCAGGCTGCCCAGCACGATGCCCGCCCAGGCGGCCGCAAGCGGAGCGGGCCCGAGCGGCAGGCGCCCGGCGGCGGCGAGCACGGCCCCGAACACGCCGAGCGCCACGGCCAGCGCGCCTGCGCCGAGCGCCGCAAGGGCGAGCAGCTTCGCCGCGACGGCGCGCTCGCGCGAGGGGACCGCCGTGAGGTTGGCGAGGCGCCCGGCAGCGCGCTCCTCGTCCACGGCGAGCCCGCAGACGATGGCGGACATGAGAGGCATGAGGGCGCCGAGGAACTGGGCGTAGGCGTCCGCGCCCAGCGCCGGGTCCCATCGGGTAACGGAGAAGTACTCGCCGCAGGCAAGACCGGCTGCCAGGCCGCAGACGAGGTGCGCCGCCGTGAGTGGGGAGCGCGCTAGGCGCAGGGCCTCGGAGAGCAGGGCCCGCGGGAGAGTCATGCGCGGCGTCGGGTCGGAGAGTCGTGTCATGGCCATCACCTCTCCTCGGAGCGCGCGAACCAGGCCGCGCCCGCCGCCGTGAGCGCGGCGAACGCGAGCACGCAGACCGCAAGGCCCGCCAGTGTGAGCATGCCGTCCGCCGCGAGCGCCCCGCCGAGCGCCATGTCCGCCGCGAGTGGCTCGCCGCTCGGCAGCACGGGGATGAAGCTCGTGGGGATGACCATGCTCGCCGACGGCGGAAAGAGCTGCGGCAGCGGCACCAGCGACCAGGCGAACCCGCCCACGAGCTGCGCGGCGAGCGGGCAGAAGATGCCCGCGAGCATGCCGAGCCGCGCCGTGAGGAAGAGCCCTGCGGGGATCATCCACGCCGCGGTCACCGTGTTGACGAGCGCGCAGAGGAGCATCGTGAGCGTGCCCGCGACCGTGAGGCCCTGCGAGGAGAACGCCGATCCCGCGAGGTAGATGCCGAAGACCACGAGGTTCGAGAGCGTGCAGAGCGCGAGGCACCAGAGCGCCTTGGCCCACCAGGCGCGCCCGAGCGGGAAGCCCAGGCCCAGAAGCCCCCGCATCCGCGTGCGAGCGTCCGCCCGCGCGACGCACGCCACCACGAGCGAGAGAGACACGGGCAGGAAGAGCGCGTACCAGTAGTTCCACGCGCTGAAGATCTGCGCGCCCCGGTAGGGCATCGCGCCGAGTAGCGGCATCGGCAGCGCCATGAGCACGGCCAGGCGAACCGGTGCTGCGTGGCGCGACTTCAGGGCCTCGGCGCGCAGGCCCGCGAGCAGGCCGCCTTTCTCGCCCGTCATGCTGCCACCTCCCCGCGCGCTCGTCGCCCTTCCCGGCAGAAGCTCATGAAGAGTTCCTCGAGGTCCTGCCCGGGCCGAAGCGCATCCTCGTAGGCGAGGCGCCCCCCGCAGATGATGCCGATGGTGTCCGCCATCTGCTGCACCTCGGAGAGGATGTGGCTCGAGACAATCACTGTCGTACCCGCCGCCGCGAAGCCGCGGATCTGGTCGCGCAGCTCCTCGATGCCGATGGGGTCGAGGCCGTTGGTGGGCTCGTCGAGCACAAGCAGGCGTGGCCGAGCGATCAGCGCCAGCGCGAGCCCCAGGCGCTGCCGCATGCCCATCGAGAAGCGCCCAGCGCGCTTCTTCCCGGTGTCCGCGAGGTCCACGGCGGCGAGCACCTCATCTACGCGGCTCTCGGGAAGGCCCAGCAGCGTGGTGCGCACGCGCAGGTTCTCGCGCGCGGTGAGGTTGGGGTAGAGCGGCGCCTCCTCGATGAGGCTGCCGATTGCGTAGAGGTCCTCGCGGCGCCAGGCGTGCCCGGCAAAGAGGATCTCCCCGGCCGTCGGCCGCAGCATCCCGCAGATCATCTTGAGCGTTGTCGACTTGCCGGCGCCGTTGGGGCCGAGCAGCCCGTACACCTCGCCCTCGCGGATATGAAGGCTCACGTCGGCCACGGCATCCTGCGCCTGGTCGCCGCGGCCGAAGCGCTTGGTGAGCCCGCGCGTCTCGAGCATGTAACCCATGGGTTCGTCCTTTCTCTTCCGGGCGCGCGGGCCGAGTCGTCGTGCCCGCGCGCCTTACCTTTCGAGTTCACCATCCATGGTGGGGCGCGTTTCTAACGAAGCCGTAACGGCCGTTGGGCTCTTTTGGCGCCAGCCCTTCTCGACCCGTACGCCACTCATGGTTTGTTTATCGCGATAACAAGGACGGAGGTGCCCGTGGCACGCAATAAGTACCCGGAGGAGACGGTCGAGAAGATTCTCGACGTTGCCGAGCGGCTCCTCGTGGAGCGCGGCTACGAGCACACCACGATGATCTGAAGAGCAATACGCTAAACCGAAAAAGGCAAGCCCTGGAGACGTGATTTTCGCCATAACGAGCGAGAATATCGAAGATGTCTGCACACCATTGGCGTGGGAAGGGGAACAGCCGGTTGCAATCAGCGGACACTCTTGCGCGTATGCGACCGAAAGCATTATCCCGAGATACCTAGCATATTTAATCAGGGCTGCCAGTGGCAGCGTGAGGGTAATCTAGGGGTGGCGGTTCTGCCCGCTGCCGTTCCGTGCTGATTCTGGCTTGCGGGGCGATTCTGCTATTCTGCGAGTTGAAAAGGTTCCGCCCCGGCGATAAGAGCTCCCCTGCTCTTCCGAGAACAGCGGATAGCCGGGGTGGTCGTTTGTTAGTAGTACTTTTTGAACGATAAAGTTACCGTGGTAATCAAGCGGTTGACTGCCGTTGCCTAAGCAGTCTTGTCATATCGTTGCCGCAGCCCCCGGCGCAGTGCGCAGCTCCTGCCGAATCTTCCGAAAGCGTTCTGGGACTTCGGCAAGCTCCATCTTCTGCGGGGCATCGACCGTACCCGTTTCCTTCGCCGTTTCGTAATACCAGCACTTGTAATCCACCATCTCCATGGTGTGCTGCAATTCCGCCATCTGCTGTTTCAGAACTTCTTGTTGGCGCCGGAACATGGCAAGGCGCAAATCGATGGTGTCGTCTCCTTGCAGCGCCATCTCGATGTACTGCCGGATGTCCTTGATGGACATCCCGGCTTTCTTCATGCAGCCGATCACCTGCAGCCATTCGATATCCGATTCCCGGAACATGCGAATGCCACCGGAGGAGCGCTCCACGAAGGGCAACAGCCCCTCCTTGTCGTAGTAGCGCAAGGTGGACGCCGCAACCCCCAGCAGTTTCGCCATTTCCCCCACCGTATAGACCATCTGAAAACCCCTCCGAATTATTCCAGAACACCCTTGACTTGAAGTTAACTCTAAGTTCTAGGATGCACATGAAGTTCAAACTTAGCAGGAGGTTTCAATTATGAGGTATGAACAAAAAGAGCAGTTCGAGAAGGTCAACGCATTCGGCACGGGAACGGCGAACAACGCCTATGCCCAGTATTTCACCGGCGATTCGTTCCTGAATCCGCTGACCGATCCGGAAGGCGGCCTGTTCGCCGCCAACGTGACCTTCGAGCCGGGATGCCGCAACAACTGGCATATCCACCACGCGGATCAAGGAGGCGGTCAGCTCCTGCTCTGCACGGCTGGCGAGGGCTGGTATCAGGAGGAAGGCAAGGCTGCCGTCAGCCTGCACGAGGGCAGCGTCGTGATGATCCCCGCCAACGTCAAGCACTGGCACGGAGCGAAGAAGGACAGCTGGTTCAGCCATATCGCCGTGGAGGTTCCCGGCGAGAATTGTGAGAACGAGTGGTGCGAGCCGGTATCCCACGAAGAGTACGCAAGGCTGTAGGGAGGAACGAAACATGGCAGTCAAGCAGACGGCAGGCAGAGATGCCCTGGGCGAATTCGCCCCGAAATTCGCGGAACTGAACGATGACGTGCTCTTCGGAGAGGTCTGGAGCCGAGAGGGGCAGCTCAGCCTCCGCGACCGCTCCCTCGTGACCGTCGTCGCGCTGATGGCTCAGGGGCTTACCGACGAGAGCTTCCGCTATCACCTGACGACGGCAAAGAAGAACGGTATTACAAAAGAAGAAATCGCGGAGGTCGTGACCCATGCAGCCTTCTACTGCGGCTGGCCCAAGGCGTGGGCGGTTTTCCGCATGGCAAAGGATATCTGGGGCGAGGAGTAGAACGATGATCTTGAATGAAGCTTATCCGTTGGCAAACGGAGTTCAGGTTCCCAAGCTGGGACTGGGCACCTGGTTCATCGACGATGCCAAGGCGGCGGAAGCCGTTCGTGAGGCGGTAAAGCGGGGCTATCGCCTGATCGACACCGCACAGGCCTACGGAAACGAACGCGGCGTCGGCGAGGGTGTGCGCACCTGCGGCGTTCGCCGGGAAGAGCTTTTCGTCGCCAGCAAGATCGCAGCAGAGATGAAAACCTACGAGGATGCGGCGAAGTCCATCGATGAGACGCTAGAGAGGATGGGGCTCGACTACCTCGACCAGATGATCAGCCACTCTCCCCAGCCGTGGAGCGAGTTCCGTGTGGAGAAGCGCTATTTCGAGGAGAACAAGGAGGTCTGGCGTGCGTTGGAGGATGCGCGGGCGGCGGGCAAGGTCAAGGTAATCGGCGTGTCCAACTTCCTGCAAGATGACCTTGAGAACCTCCTGGGCTCTTGCCGCGTGATGCCCATGGTCAATCAGATCCTCCTGCACATCACCAACACCGATTCGGCATTGGTGGACTTCTGCAAGGCGCAGGGCATTCAGGTGGAGGCATACTCTCCCATCGCCCACGGCGAGGCGCTGAAGAATCCGGCGATCGTTAAGATGGCAGAGAAGTACGGCGTATCTGCCGCCCAGCTCTGCATCCGCTATGTCCTTCAGCTTGGAGCCGTCGCGCTTCCCAAGACGGCAGATCCCGCCCACATGGAAAGCAACGCGGACGTGGATTTCGCGATCTCCGAGGAAGACATGGAAGCGCTCAAGAACATGGAGCGCATCGCCAACTATGGTGAATTCAGCGCATTTCCCGTGTTCAGCGGAAAGCCTCTTGCGTGAGAAGAGAGCGTGAAATGAAAATCTTGATTCTGTACTACTCCTACGGAGGCAACACGAAGCGCATCGCCGAGATGATCCAGAGGGAAATCGGCGGGGATATTGCTCGTATGGATACGGTTGTTCCCTACGGCGGCGATTATGATGAAGTCGTCAATCAAGGGCAGCGTGAGATTGCCGAGGGTTATTGCCCGGAACTGAAGCCGCTGCGCATTGGCTGGAGAGATTACGACACCATCATCCTGGGCTCTCCTGTCTGGTGGTACACCTTTGCGCCCGCCATGCGCAGTTTCCTGGAGCGGGCTGACCTGACCGGGAAGATCGTGTATCCGTTTGTCACCAATGGCGGCTGGCTGGGACACGCGCTGAAGGACTTTGAGGAAGCCTGCAAGGGCGCAATCGTGAAGCCGGGCCTCGATGTGCAGTTCGATGAATCCATGCTCCGTACTTCTGAGAAAGATATTCAGGCATGGATTAATACAATCCCCAGATAATCGATCTGCAGCTTTCGACATCCGCCACAGAGCTGGCAAGGATTTGGGGCAAAACGAAAGCTCAACGCCCTGAGTTCGAAGTGTTTTTATTGTAACTGTCTTGGCTTTTATTCTCGGAACCGACAAAGCGTGCCTCCGCCTCTTTTGCGTGAAGCCGGCCGGGATGTGAGGCAGTTTTGCGTCAGCAGATTAGTGCAAGGGGCCAACGGACGGGGCTTCATTGGCCCCTTGCGCACCGATCGCGAATTAGAACATGATAGCGTCGTCGGCTGTGAAGGCATTAAGGGACCCCTGCTTGACCTGGATGCAGACGTACGTGATGCCCGAGTCGGACGCGGTGCGGAACTGGCGGTGTGCGGCGGGGGAAATGCGCAGCCAGTCGCCGGCTGCAAGCTCGATATCCTCACCGTCGATCGTGACTGAACCGGCGCCCTCGAGCACGCCATAGATCTCCTCGTTTTCCTTGTGTGCATGGACGAACGGAACGCCAGCGCCGGCGGGAAGATTGTTGACACTCACCTCTGCCCCGGTAAGCCCGAGCACTTCGTGCAGTTCGACACGGCTCTCATTACCGATGTGGGTCTTTGCATAATTAGCCATAATGGTTCCTCTTTTTGGGTTGATTTACCTTGCAGGCATCTCCTGCGTGAGTTATATTCAACGCGAAGGCGCATGCAAATACGAGTACGCACATATTTGTAACTGCGTACTTTTTTGTGAAACCGGTATGGTCAAGGAGGTTGGGTCTCCCGTGATGGCGAAAGAGGAGCTTCCGGAGTGTCCGGTCGCAACGGCGGTAGCGCTCATTGGCGGAAAGTGGAAGCTGCTCATTATCCGTAACTTGCGCGTACGCCCTTGGCGTTTCAACGAGTTGCGCCGCAACCTTGAGGGGATCTCTCAGAAGGTGCTTACCGACAGCCTGCGGCAGATGGAGGATGATGGGCTGGTCTTTCGCCATGACTATGGCGAGAATCCTCCCCGCGTTGAGTATGGCCTTACCGAGCTCGGCCGCCAGATGATGCCCATCATGGACTCGCTCGCAGACTTCGGCGCTTATTACAAGACGGTCGTTTCGTAGCGGACATGCTGCTTAGGGGGCGGAGAACCGCTACGAGTACGGTAGCGGTACTCCTACGGCTGCTGTTGATTCCGTAGTTATAGAGCGGAAGGAGACTGCAATGGGGTCGTCCGCCCCACAAGAAGGCCCTCCCTTCCCGGTATGGCGCCGACATGCGCACGCTGGCTCAAACTGCTCGATGCGCGAAGTGTTGTTATGGCTTCACTCAGTCTGCGGACGCCCAATCATCCGCGCACCACATTCTGCCCATGTGCATGGGCGGCTGCCCCCACCGCCATATGGTCTCCGGCGTGCGCCGTTGCCCCTGGTTCAAAGACGACCCCGATGCCTACGTCCTTGCCAAAACTCGCGCCGCCCGCAAGAGCCGCCAATAAAACCTCCGGCCCTGCTTGGCCCTGGGAATAAAAGTCAAACTTGCCCGATCCACGCTTCGCGCAAGGGCCGTTCTACTTCCCAAGCCTGATCTGCCTGTCGCACAGCTCGAGGGCGACAAGGGAAGCCTGGGCCACCTCCTTGATATCCTCAGCGAACTACTGGAGTGCGGCACAGCCGGATGACTGGACTGTTTTCGTTGGACCTTGGTTGTTTGCCTGTGTGAATGGCGTATTTGTTTTAGCTAGCGGTTGCGACGCCTTGTTGCGGAAATACCAACTGCTGCAACTGCGCCACCGGCAACACTCAGGGCGATAGCCATCGCACCGTTGTCGCCCGTCGCGGGTAGGGTGGTCCCGGCTGGTTTAACCGCCGCTACTGCCTTAGTGGAAACGGGATTTGCCGCGGGCTTTTCTGCCTTGGGCTGCGGTGTGGGGTCGGGCTTGGTTTCCGGTTCGGGTTTGACCTCTGGGCTCGGTTTAACACTTGGATCGGGTTTGGAACCGCCCGTATCGGTTGCAATCAAGTGCACGTCGCTGTCGAAGACGTAGCGGATGTAGTAATCGTGCCGCGTCTCGTGCATAATCCCCTGCCCGCTGTCGAAGTCGCGGTCAACGTGTGTGCCAAGGCGGGTTGAGCTGGTGAGGTTCAGTCTGTAAGGGATTTGGTCGTCGGCGTAGCCGCCTGTAAAGACAGCGGTTGCTCTAACGTGATTGTCGATCATGGTCAGGGCAATAGAGACGCTGGCCTCTTTGGGGTTCTCGGTTTTTATAAGGCCTTCGGTATCGGTGTCGATCTTGAAGAGATGGACGGTGTCGTTAAACCCGTAGATGAAGTCCTCGGGTTTGTCGGGGAAATCGTATACAAACGCCTCATTCTGGACCAACATGAAGGCGGGAGGGAGCTCCAGGTCATAGTTATGGTCGACAACGGTGGTAACTGTGAGGCTGCCTTCCGCGTTGGCTTCGTCGCAGGTAATGGGTGCTGCGACATCGGTTTCGGGCATTTCGGTCGCCAGTGCTGCGCAGGGTAGCAAAAGCAGTCCTGCCACAAGAATGCTTACTCCGAAGGCGGCGACTCTGGCGCCTGCATGACGCTTGACGTCGCGGATAGACAGGCCAGTCCGTTTGTTATGGGTCTGCGGTGCAACATGCTGTCCATACATAAGACGCTCCTTGTTCGTAGGCCGGTTTCCGCGGATCTATATTGCGCCTGGCCGATGCGGCTAGGCTCTTTCACGCGAACGCTTATGCGAGCAGGGAGAAAGCTCAAACTAATTTTCCCACAGTCGATACTTTGCGAGCAACGATTTGCTGTTCAATTCTCGGAGAGAAAATCAAGACAGTCGAGGAGTTATCAGGCAATGAGATTGTGTCTAGAGAACACGAACAAGAGATGTGGTCTGCAGACGACTGAATAGCTCCATCTGTTTTGGTTACAACGAAATACGTGCCGCGCGCCTGCGGCATGAAGAAGGGAGATTCCTATGAATATCGTTGTATTGAGTGGTAGCCCGCGCAAGGGCGCCAATACCGACACCATGGTCGAGGCGTTTGCCGAGACCGCGCGCGAGGCCGGCCATACAGTCGAGGTCATCCGCGTTGCCAGCAAGAAGATTGCTGGTTGCCTGGGATGCCAGTACTGCTTTACCCATGAGGGCACCTGTGTGCAGAAGGATGACATGGCCAACGTGATTGAGCCGCTGAAAGGCGCCGACATGGTTGTCTTCGCTTCGCCCATCTACTGGTTTGATATCACCGCGCAGGAGAAGGCCGCCATCGACCGCCTGTACGCTTTCGGTGCCACGGGTTTCCCGTTCACCAAGACGGCCCTTTTACTCGATAGTCACAGTGAGGGCGTCTATGACGCGGCGATCGCTATGTACAAGTCGACCTGTGCGTACTGCAAGTGGGAGGACCAGGGCATTGTCACCATCAGCGGTATGACCGAGCGCGACAGTATGGCATCGTCGCCCAAGTTGAAAGAGGTGCGAGAGCTCGCTCGCAAGCTCGCCTAAGGACAAGAAGAACGCATGGCAATCAGCGTTGGCGGAAAGCCTACTTCCCTTACCAAGAGGATTACTGATTGCCATGCGTTGATGTCCTTATGGACAATCTCCGCGTGCTAGGAGACTTTCTCGCTCAGGAACTCCCTGAATGCGGGGATGTCAAAGCCAACGAGACCACGCCCACGTTCCCCGATGACGCCGTCCTCGAGAAGGCGGCGTTTGTATTGGCTTGCGTAGTTGCTGGCGACGCCCATGCGTTTGGCTATCTCCGAGACCCTGCTGGGGCCAGAATCGGGCAGCATCGCGAGTAAAAACTCAATGTCTTTATCGGAAAGCTCTCGATAGGTCGTTTCGAGAATGCGATCACGCAGCTCCATGCGTGCGAGTAGGGAACCCTGCTGGACATCGGATGCACTGATTTGGGGCGAGTTCTCCGAAACATCCCAAGTGCGATATCCGACGAGCTGCATCATGTAGGGGAATCCGTCGACGGCCTTCACAGCATTCTCGAGCGCTTCTGGTGTGATTGAACGTCCTCCGGCCTCAACGGTTTTGCGAAACGCGTTTGCAATTTCAACGTCAGTGATTCGTCCTAACTGATGATATTGGGAACGCCTGAGGAACGAGACGGAATCGTTACGCAGCAACGCCGATACTTTGTAGGGCAGTCCTGCCATGAGTAGGGCAACTTTTTTACCTTCGCGTACAAAGTGCTGGTAAACAGAGGCAAATTGAAGCATTTCTTCGAGATCGACGGTGACTTCATCGATGGTAATGAGAAGTCCGATGTCATGTTTTTCGAGTTGCTTAAAGATGCCATTCATGCGTGTGCGCCAGTTGCCCTGGACCTCTTGAGCATATGTCCAATCGATGCCCACTGGACCAATTTGAACGCCGTTTATGCGCGCATGAGGCTGTGAGAGGTAGCTATCTGCGGCTTCTTTGGTTCGCTCGATAATATCTTCGAGCATGCCTGGCATGGCGGAGACATTTGCTGCGATCCAACCGTGTTCAAGCGCCGTTTCTGAAAGGAGCGAGAGAAGCGCCGTCTTGCCCGTTCCCCTTGCGCCCGTAAAAATAGTCGACAGGTTTGGATCTCCCGGGCCGTTGATAAAACCACGGTTGATGTCACGCAGAATATGCTCGCGACCCGCTAGAAAGGGAGGGATACTTCCGAACGTCGGGGTAAAGGGGTTCTTGCTGTACTCCATGGTGTCTCCTTTGCAAGTTTTGCTAACGACCGACCAAAGGGCATCGAAGCAGTGACGCTGACATTTTTTAACGCAGAAAAAAAGCAGAAATCAATTAATCTGCGTTAAGAAATAGTTGAGAAGAAAAACGACGAGTCCCGGGCGCAATGCCGTTGCGCTCCGGGCCTCGTCGCTTTGCGAAGTATCTAACGGTCTCGTTGCCGTGGTACCTAGTCAAACAGGCTCGGCATGTCGTTTTCCTTCATGAGGGCACCGGCTGAGGGGAGGCTCTGCGCGGTGAACTTCTCGGCCGAGACGCCGGCGCCAAGAATCTCCTCGGTCGTGCCGACGGTGGTGACCGAGCGGCCCTTCTTGGCCGTAAAGGCCTGGACGCCCTGCGTGTTGGTAGTCGTCTTGGTCTTGAGCAACGACGTGTTGAAGTTCATCAAACGATAGTCGCTCGAGACCAGTGCGATGTCGCGATCTTCCTTGAGCACCTGGGCATACAGCAGCTTGCTGCCGCCGTAGATGGCGTTCTTGAGGCGTTTGCGGTTGGTCTTGGTGACGTATCCAGAAAGCGCGACGCGCACCGCGCGGCCGTTCTCAAAGACGAACAACACGTCGGCCTTGTAGTCCTCGGGGTCGATGACCCAGATGACACTCTCGTCGGGTTCCATCTCAAGATCGGTCGGCAGGTACGAGCCCAGCTGGGCCGACTTGGTGTCCTCAAATGCCGCAACCTTGCACTTGTACACCTGGCTCTTGTTGGTAAACACGAGCAGCTCGTGCGTGTTGGAGGACGGGAACTCGATAAAGGGTTTGTCGCCGTCCTTGTACTTGAGCGTGGTCGCCTTTTTGAGTACGCGGTCCGTCATCTTCTTGAGGTAGCCGTCGCGCGAGAGCATGATGGTGACCGGGTACTCCTCGACCTCGGGCTCCAGGCTCACCTCGACGACCTCGTGGGGTTCGATCCTGCCCGTGCGGCGCGGCATCACATACTTCTTGTTGACCGCTGCCAGCTCGTCGCTGATGACCTTCTTGATGTTCTCCTCGCTGGAGAGGATCTCCTCAAGCTCGGCAATCTCGCTCTCAAGCTTGGCGATGTCCTTGGTGCGGTTGAGGATGTACTCTTCGTTAATGTTGCGGAGCTTGAGCTCGGCAACAAACTCGGCCTGGGTCTCGTCGATGTCGAAACCCTTCATAAGGTTGGGTACGACCTCGGCTTCGAGTTTGGTGCCGCGGATGATGGCGATAGCCTTGTCGATGTCGAGCAGAATCGCCTCAAGGCCGTGCAGCAGGTGCAGGCGTTCGGACTTTTTGCCTAGGTCAAAGTTAATGCGGCGACGCGTGGACTCAATACGCCACTTGACCCACTCGTGCAGGATCTGGCGCACGCCCATAACACGGGGATAGCCGTCGACGAGCACGTTGAAGTTGCACGAGAACGAATCCTGCAGCGTGGTCGAGCGATAGAGCTTGGCCATGAGCTTGTCGGGGTCGACGCCGCGCTTAAGGTCGATGGCGATGCGCAAGCCCGAGAGGTCGGTTTCGTCGCGGATGTCAGCGATCTCCTTGACCTTGCCCTCTTTGGAGAGCTTGACGATGCGCTCGATGATGACATCGGTCTTGGTGGTGTAGGGGATCTCGTAGACCTCGATGATGCGCTCTTCGGGAATCCAACGCCAGCGGGAGCGAATCTGGAAGCTGCCCAGGCCGGTCTCAATAATCTTTTCCATCTCCTCGCGGCGGTAGATAATTTCGCCGCCGGTCGAGAAGTCGGGCATGGGCATGTACTCGAGCAGGTCGCAATCGGGATCCTGCAGGTAGTGCATCGTGGCGGTGCAGACCTCGTTGAGGTTGAAGCCGCAGATGTCGGACGCCATGGCGACGCCGATGCCCTTGTTGGCCGAGACAAGGATGTTGGGGAACGTGGTGGGCAGCAGGCGCGGCTCCTTCATGGCACCGTCGTAGCTGTCGACGAAGTCGACCGGGTCCTTGTCGATGTCCTTGAAGATCTCGGCGCTGATGGGGGAGAGCTTGGCCTCGGTGTAACGCGAGGCGGCGTAGCTCAGGTCGCCCGAATAGTACTTACCAAAGTTGCCCTTCGACTCCACGAAGGGCGCAAGCAGCGCTTCGTTGCCCGTCGCCAGGCGCACCATCGTCTCGTAGATCGCGGCATCGCCGTGCGGGTTGAGCTTCATGGTCTGGCCCACGATGTTGGCGCTCTTCTGGCGCTCGCCCTTGAGCAGACCCATCTTGTACATGGTGTAGAGCAGCTTGCGGTGCGAGGGCTTAAAGCCGTCGATCTCGGGGAATGCTCGCGAGACGTTGACGCTCATGGCGTAGGGCATGTAGTTGACCTCGAGCGTCTGCGTGATCGGCTGGTCGGTGACCTCGGAGTGCAGGCCGATGACGTTCTCGGCGTTGACCTGCTTTTTCTTCGGCTGGTTCTTCGTCTTCTTCTTTGCCACGATATCCTCTTGAACTTCTTAAGGGCCGTCGTTATCGATTTGCTGCTACTGCAGGTCCAGCTGGTCCAGATATTCCTTGCCGTGCTCGGAGATATGGCGCTTGCGGCCCGCTTCGTCGTTGCCCAGCAACAGGTTAAACATGGTCTCCATCTTGGTGACGTCCTCGGGCTCCACCTTGATCAGGCGACGCGTCTCGGGGTTCATGGTGGTGAGCCACATCATGTCCGGGTCGTTCTCGCCAAGACCCTTGGAGCGGTTGATGGAGCACTTTTGGTCGCCGATCTCCTTGAGGATGCCGTTCTTCTCGAGCTCGGTGTAGGCAAAGTAGGTCTTCTCTTTGCAGTTGATCTCGTAGAGCGGCGACTCGGCGATATACACGTAGCCCTCGTCGATAAGCGTGGGCACCAGGCGATAGAGCATGGTGAGCACGAGCGTGCGGATGTGATAACCGTCGACGTCGGCGTCCGTACAGATGATGACCTTGTTCCAGTTGAGGTTGTCCAGGTCAAAGGCACCAAGGTTTTTGATGCGCTTGTCCTTGATCTCCACGCCGCAGCCCAGCACGCGCATGAGGTCCATGATGATGTCGGACTTAAAGATGCGCGGATAGTCTTCCTTCAGGCAGTTGAGGATCTTACCGCGGACGGGCATAACGCCTTGGAACTCGGCATCGCGCGAGGTGCGAATGGCGCCTGCTGCCGAGTCGCCCTCTACGATGTAGATCTCGCGGCGGCTCTTGTCCTTGGAGCGGCAGTCGATGAACTTCTGCACGCGGTTGGCCATGTCGGTCTTCTGCTGTAGGTTGGTCTTGATGCTCTGACGCGTCTTCTCGGCGTTCTCGCGCGAACGCTTGTTGATGAGCACCTGCTCCATGATCTTGTTGGCAGCGTCTTTGTTCTCGATTAGGTAGGTCGAGAGCCGCTCCTTAAAGAAGGCCGTCATAGCCTGCTGGATAAAGCGGTTGTTGATGGCCTTCTTAGTCTGGTTTTCATAGGACGTCTGGGTGGAGAAGCAGTTGGTCACCAGCACCAGACAGTCCTGGACGTCCTGCCACTTAATGCCGCTCTCGTTTTTGTTGTACTTGCCCTGTTGCTTAATGTAAGCATCGATGGCACTGGTCAGAGCGCTGCGGGCGGCCTTTTCGGGTGAGCCGCCGTTCTCGAGCCAGGAGGAGTTGTGGTAGTACTCCTGCATCGTGAAGGTGCGCGAGAAGCACATGCACGCGGTGATCTTTACATTGTAGTCGGGCAGGTCCTCGCGGTCGCGACCGCGGCGGTCGGCCTCGATAAAGAAGGGCTCGGTGAGGTAGTCGGTACCGACCTTCTCGAGCACGTAGTCTTCGATGCCCTTGGGATAGCAAAAGTCCTCTTCGGAAAACTCGCCATCGTCGCCCTCGATGCGCAGGCGGAAGGTCACGTTGGCGTTGACCACGGCCTGACGGCGCATGGTCTCGCGATACCAATCGTGGGGAATGCTAATCGAGGTAAAGACCTCAAGATCAGGGCGCCACTTGATGGTGGTGCCGGTGCGGTTCTCGTCGCTGGGCTCGATCTCGAGTGCCTTCTTCTTGGCGCCGACGACCTTGCCCTTCTTAAAGTGTAAGGAGTACTTGTTGCCGTCACGCCAGACGGTGACGTCCATGTATTCGGAGGCGTACTGGGTTGCGCATGAGCCCAGGCCGTTGGTGCCGAGCGAGAAGTCGTAGTCGCCGCCCTGGTTATTGTTATATTTGCCGCCGGCGTAGAGCTCGCAAAAGACGAGTTCCCAGTTAAAGCGCTTCTCGGAGGGGTTCCAGTCGAGCGGGCAGCCGCGGCCGTTGTCCTCTACCTGAATGGAGCCATCGCGAAAGGCGGTAAGGGTGATGAGCTTGCCGTAGCCCTGGCGCGCCTCGTCAACGGCGTTGGACAGGATCTCGAAGGCGGCATGCGCGCAGCCGTCGAGCCCGTCCGAGCCAAAGATGACGGCGGGGCGCAGGCGTACGCGCTCCTCGTCCTTGAGCTGGCGGATACTGTCGTTACCATAGTTTGCGGTGTTTTTTGCCATACTCGCTCTCTCGGTGCTCCTTTGCTGCGTTTAAGTCATATAGATAGTCAAGGTAGCATAGCCCAGCCCACAGACGATTCCAACCAACACGAAATCCATCGAACAATCGTTCG
>DBGBJN010000091.1:0-3352 GCA_048449885.1 Collinsella sp. | reverse complement strand
GGCCAAGCCCATGGTCTATACGGGCCTGTTCCCGATCGATAACAAGGACTACGAGAACCTGCGTGACGCGCTCGATAAGCTGCACGTCAACGACCCGTCGTTGGTGTGGGAGCCCGAGACCTCGGTGGCGCTCGGCTTTGGTTTCCGCGTGGGCTTCTTGGGCCTGCTGCATATGGAGGTCGTTAAGGAGCGCCTGGAGCGTGAGTTCAATCTTGACCTCATTGCCACGAGCCCTTCGGTGGACTATCACGTCTACAAGACTGACGGCGAGATGATTGATGTCCGCAGCCCGCAGGATCTGCCCGAGGCCACGCGCATCGAGCGTATCGAGGAACCCTACCTCAAGGCAAAGATCATCTGCCCGCCTGAGTACACGGGTGCCGTCATGCAGCTCGCCATCGAGCACCGCGGCGTTACGACCGACATGATCCACCTGACGAGCAAATCGGTCGAGATGCGCTTCGATATGCCGCTCGCCGAGCTCATCTTGGACTTCTTTGACCAGCTCAAGAGCCGTACCAAGGGCTATGCCTCGCTCGACTACGAGTTCAACGAGTACCGTCCCTCCGAGCTTGTGAAGCTCGATATCTTGCTTTCGGGCGACGAGGTGGACGCGCTGTCGTTTATCGTCCATAAGGACAAGGCTTATGGCCTGGCCCGTGGTCTGTGCGACAAACTTAAGGAGATCATCCCGCGTCAGCTGTTCGAGGTGCCCATCCAGGGTGCTATCGGCAACAAGATCATTGCCCGCTCCACCGTCAAGGCGCGTCGCAAGGACGTGCTTGCTAAGTGCTACGGCGGCGATATTTCGCGTAAGCGTAAGCTGCTCGAGAAGCAGAAAGAGGGCAAGAAACGCATGAAGGCCATCGGCTCGGTCGAGGTCCCGCAGGAGGCCTTTATGGCGATCCTCAAGGTGGACGAGTAGGTCTATGGCGCTTTCTGAATACAGCAAGCGGCTGCTGGGCGCTTATGCCGAGCAGCCGTTCCTTATGGCTCCCATGGCGGGCGTGACCGACCCTGCCTATCGCATCATGTGCCGCCGCCGCGGTGCCAACCTTGCCTACAGCGAGATGGTGAGCGTGGCTGGCCTTGCCTATGCCAGCAACAAAACGTGGCGTCTGGTGCTACCTGCCGACGAGGAGCAGCAGATTTGCGTGCAGCTCTTTGGCTCCAAGCCCGAGCAGTTTGCGAGTGCCGTCGCCGCCGTCGAGGAGCGTGTGGGCGATCGCCTGTCGCTCATCGATATCAATATGGCATGCCCCGCCCGCAAGGTTGTTACCAAGGGCGAGGGCTCTGCCCTTATGCGCACGCCCGATTTGGCCGAGAAGATCGTCGAGGCGGCGGTGGGCGCGGCGCATGTGCCCGTGACCGTAAAGATCCGCAAGGGTTTTTATGCCGAGGACCGTACTGCCGCGACGTTTGCCCAGATGCTCGAAGGCGCCGGTGCCTCCGCAGTCGCCGTGCATGGTCGTTGCGCCACGCAGCTCTACGCGGGCCAGGCCGATTGGTCGGTCGTCGATGAGGTGGCCGACGCCGTTGAGATTCCCGTTATCGGTTCGGGCGATGTGTTCTCGGCCGAGGACGCTGCTGAGCATCTGCAAGGCTCGAGTGCCAGCGCGGTGTTTATCGCGCGCGGTATCTATGGCAACCCCTGGGTGTTCGGTGATGCTCGCGCCCTTGCGCTCGATGGCATGCCGGTGCCGGCGCGCAGCCCCGTCGAGCGCCTAGACGCCCTGCGTGAGCACCTAACGCTGACGCATGAGCTCCTGCCGCTCATGTCGCGTGCCCGTACGTACGCAAGCTGGTACTTAAAAGGCATGCCCCATGCCGCCGCTTGGCGTGCCCATGTGGTGCGCTGCTCCACGTACGAGGAGTTCATGGCGCTGGTCGATGAGATCGAGTGCGATGTGGTGGCCTGCGAGGCTGCCCTTGCCGCCGGCGAATCGGTGCCCCCTCATCCGCTGGAGGCTTAAGGGTGGCCGTTACCGCGCTGTATGCGCACGTGCCGTTTTGCGCCCAAAAGTGCCGGTACTGCGACTTTGACTCGCGCAGTTTTGCTCCGTGCGACCTGAGCGCTGCGCTCGATGTCTATTTTGAGCAGTTGTTCGCGCGCCTCGATGCTTTTGGCAAAGCTGGGGGCCTTGACCAGATCCGCACCGTCTATGTTGGCGGCGGTACGCCGTCGCTGGCGGGGGAGCGCTTGGTGGAGCTGGCGCGGCGTATTCGTGCGTGGTGCGCCCCCGTTGAGTTTACCTGCGAGGCTAATCCTGAGTCGCTGACCGCCGAGCTTGCCGCTGCGCTTGCCAAGGTTGGTGTCACACGCGTCTCTCTGGGCGTGCAAACGCTCGATAACATCGAACTTACCACCATCGGTCGTATTCACGATGCCGATCGGGCGCTCGCTGCCATCGCGACGGTCAAGAACGCTGGGCTTGACGTGTCGTGCGACCTTATGTGCGGACTTCCCGGGCAGACCACAGCGAGTTGGAATCGCACGCTCGATGGCGTGCTGGCGGCAGCTCCGCATCATGTGTCGGTTTACCCGCTCACGCTCGAGGAGGGGACGCCCCTTTATTGCATGGCGTGCCGCGATGAGTCGCTCGTGCCTGATGAGGATTTTCAGGCTGCCTGCATGGACGTGGCACGCGAACTCCTGGGTGCCGCCGGCTATCACCCGTATGAGGTGGCGAGCTACGCGCTCGACGGCCATGAGTGTGCCCATAACATTGCCTACTGGACCGGACGGGGCTACCTGGGCCTGGGTCGTTCTGCCGCGGGCATGCTCGACGCCGAGGATTTCGACCGTCTTGCAGGTTTGTTCCCCGGCGTGTCTTCTCGAGGCGATTCGTATCGCGTGCGTCTGGTGCAACGTAACGATGACGCGACAGCGTTTGAGGCCGAATATCTGTCGCAGCGTGAGGCTGCGGCTGAAGACCTGATGCTCGCTTGTCGCATGACGCGTGGTATTGCGTCCGACCTGTTGGTTCGTGCGGCTTGCGTCATCCCAACGGGCGAGCTGACAGCTGCTTGCGATCGCGCGCTCGAGTTGGGCCTTGCCGCTTGGGTGCCCGAGACGCTCGGGGTCCATGAGGGACCCTTCACTTCGGCAGATGTCGTCGCGGGCCATGTTCGAGCACGTCTGGCGCCGACCCACTTGGGCTGGCTCGATGGAAATGTTCTGTTCGAGCTGTTTTGGGATCTAGCTTAGGCTGCTCGGGTAGAATTACCGGAATATATACGCTGCTGTGAGCAGGAGGTTGCCGCGCATGGCGACGATGAACGAAAAAGATTACTACGAGATTCTGGGTGTCTCCAAGGACGCCACCTCGCGTGATATTCAAAAGGCCTTCCA
>DBGBJN010000090.1:0-8967 GCA_048449885.1 Collinsella sp. | reverse complement strand
CATGGAGATGACCACGCTCGAGCGCGCTACCGTCGAGGAGCACTACGCCCATCTGGCCGACAAGCCCTTCTTTGGCGGTCTCTGCGACTTTATGACGAGCGGTCCGGTCGTCAAGATGGTCGTTTCCGGTCTCTCCGCTGTTGCTAAGATGCGCACCCTCATGGGCGCTACCAACCCGCTTGAGGCTGCTCCTGGTACCATCCGCGGCGACTTTGCCGTCGATGTCAACGCCAACGTGATCCACGGCTCCGACTGCCTGGAGAACGCCGAGATTGAGATCAAGCGCTTCTTTGGCTAAACCAGCTTTGACTCCTTAAAGCTGTTAGCGTGTGGCTTGGGCGCCGCGGAACTCCATCCGCGGCGCCCTTTTATTCCAAAATCTATGCAGGGGCCCGCTCGGTCATGTGTTCCGAGCGGGCCCCTGCTGTTAGCTTGTGGCACTGAATAGTTTAGGCTTCGTCGACGATCTTAAGGCCGCGCGTGTGATCGATCTCGTTGAGGAGGTTAACGCGACGCTCGTGACGACCACCCTCAAACTCGGCGTTGAGCCACTCGTCGACGATCATCTTGGCGAGCTCGGAGCCCACGACGCGGGCGCCAAAGGCGAGCACGTTGGTATTGTTGTGCATGCGAGAGAGCTTGGCGCTGAAGGGCTCGGAGCACACAACGGCGCGTACGCCCTCGACCTTGTTGGCAGCCAGGCTAATCCCGACACCGGTGCCACAGATGAGGATGCCCAGGTCGACGTCGCCGTTGGCAACGGCCTTACCCACCTTGTAGCCGGCGATGGGGTAGTCAAAGCTCTCGGAGGTGTCGGTGCCAAAGTTCACGACCTCGCAGCCGCGCTCCTTCAGGTGCTCGGAAATGATGTTCTTGAGCTCGACGGCGGCGTGGTCGTTACCGATACCGATCTTCATGGATGGTTCCTCTCTGGTCTGTGCGGCGCAAATGCTAAAGGTGTTTACCGCGTTCGACTGCATGATAGCGCGACTTTTGCGTAAACGCTCGGGCGTTTTTTGGTCAAACGCTTTAGCATGCAACAAGACCGGCTTCTCGTGAATGAATGTCGTCAGATTGCGCTTGAGCGCCGTCTGCCGGAACCATGGTTGCGGTTTTTGATGCATTGTTATCAAATAAAAGAGCTAATTATTATTGAGAGCCCAGCCCGTTATACAAGTAGGAGATACCTATGCCTGCCGATTCCCTTCGTGATGCCGCGTTTTGCGATGTTTTGAACCGCGAGCTTGTCTGCGCGCTCGGCTGTACCGAGCCCATTGCCGTTGCCTATGCAGCGGCGCTGGCGAGCCAGACGCTCGGTTGCGAGCCCGATCATATGGATGTTGCCTGCTCGGGCAACATCATCAAGAACGTCAAGAGCGTGACCGTGCCCAACTCGGGCGGTATGCACGGTATTGAGGCCGCGGCCGTGCTGGGTGCCGTGGGCGGCGACGCTAAGAGCGCGCTCGAGGTGCTCGAGAGCGTTAACGATGAAGACCGCGCTCGCGTGGCCGAGCTCCTCGCCGACGCCGGCTACTGCGATGTGTCGCTTGTCGAAGGTGTGCCCAACCTCTACATCAAGGTGACTGCGACGGCCGGGGGCCATACCGCGGTCGTCGAGATTACCGATCACCACACTAATGTCACGTGCCATACGCTCGATGGTATTCCGGTATGCGGCAAGTCGGCGGGGGAGTGTGCCGCCTGCGCCGAGCGCGTGGTGGCCGAGCGTGCGGCGGATAAGGCCGATACCCCTATGAGCATTGAGTCCATCATCGACTTTATCGAGGACGGTGACATTGAGGACGCCCGCGCTGCCGTTGAGCGTCAGATTGAGCTGAATGGCGCAATCAGTGCCGAGGGCCTTGCGCACGCTTGGGGCGCCGAGGTTGGTCGTACGCTGCTGGGTGCTCGTGCCGATGACGTCGCCTGCCGTGCCCGTGCCCGTGCGGCCGCCGGGTCCGACGCCCGCATGAACGGCTGCGCGCTGCCGGTCGCCATTGTGTGCGGCTCGGGCAATCAGGGCATTACCTGCGCATTGCCCGTCATGGAGTATGCCGAGTACCTGCGTTGCGACCACGAGCGCCTGGTGCACGCCGTGATGCTGTCCGATCTTATCGCCGTGCATATCAAGAGCTATATTGGTGCGCTCTCGGCGTTTTGCGGTGCTATTTGCGCCGCGTGCGGCGCCGGCGCTGCGATTACCTGGCTGTGCGGTGGCACGCGCGAGCAGATTGGCGCGACGGTCTCGAATACGCTCGGTAACGTGGGCGGCATCGTGTGCGACGGCGCCAAGGCGAGCTGTGCCGCCAAGATCTCGGCTGCCGTCGATGCGGCGATTCTGGGCCATGATATGGCCATGCAGGGTCGCGGCTTCCGCGCCGGCGAGGGCCTGATCCAAGATACCGTTGAGCAAACAATCGCCAGTATGGGCTACGTAGGCCGCGTGGGCATGAAGGACACCGACATCGAGATCCTCAACATCATGATCGGCAAAACCCAGGTGTGCTAGTTACGCGGTTTTACCAAACCGCGTAACCAGTCGACGCTGCAAATGCCCCTAAGCGGCAATCTGCCTTTCAATCGTCGGGCATGGCCAGAAGGCCTATGCCCTCCTCTTTCAAGGCACATTGCTCGCTTAGGGGCATTTTCGCTGACTTGTGCTCAACCTGCGGCGATATTTGGTTTGGAGCGAGGGGTCCTACGACAGTTCGTCGGCTACTTGGTGTTCGTAGAAGGCTTCGATTACGGCGTTAAAGTCGCGGGCGAAGTCTTCCATGGTTCCGCGCCAGGTGGCTCGGCCGGGTTTTCCCTGGCCAACATAGGCAGTTTGAATGCCGCAGGCGGGACTGGGGAAGTCGCGCTTGGGATCGTTGCCCACCATAAGGACCTCGTGTGGCTCGAGCCCCATCACCTGAAGCTGCTCTAGATAGTAGGTGGCATCGGGCTTGCAGCGGGTGGCGTTTCCCATGTGCGTCACGAGTTCAAAGGGGGCGTCGGCCAGGTCGCCCCAACCCATGCGGCACTCGATGGCCCCCTGGGGAAAGCTGGGGTTGGTAAAGAGCGCGCAGCGCAGCCCTGCGTCCTGTACGGCCTGGAGCGCGGCGTGTGCGCCCGGCATGGCGTGGGCGTTAATGATATCGTCGTTCTTGTACGGAAGAACTTCGCGGTCATAGTAGGTAAACGCCTCGTAGATGAGGGGATCGGAGAGGCAGATCCCGCATCGGCGCTCGACCTCTTCTTGGTAAAACTCAAGATTGGTGCGGTTGTCCGTGCCGCTGCGGCGATTGGCGTTGAGGTCGACCAGGATGGTGCCGAGGCGCGCCATCGTGCCACCGCGGCTGCGGCGCCCGATATCCGCGAGCATCGAAGAGACATCCTTAAAATAGCGAAGGATGAACGCGTTGAGGTTGATGCTGAGAAGCGTTTCGTCCATATCGAAAACGACTGCTTTGAGCACGCGGGCACCTTTCTCGAAAAATCGATCTAGAATCGTTGGCTCCGGATACTTTACCCCAAAGCCGAATGCCTGGCTGGTTATCGTCAAGTTGCGGAGACGTGTGTTCATAAGATTACGAAAAAGTCTCCACACGAGTAAAAAATCGCAGTTCACGCTTGAAATCGAACTCATTTCCCCGTAACCTATACGAACGTGATTGCATAAGCGTCACATTAGTATCTGTCGGCTCCCGAGTGTTCCTAAACGTTGTGTGCTTGTCGCACCCTTCTGTAGGTCCTAGCAATCGGGGCCCCGTAGTTCGAAAGGGGTCCACCTTTGAGTGAGATTCAGAACTCGTCCATTTTCTCTCTTGACGATGTCAACGAGGAGGAGATGAACAACCTCATCGACGGTACGATTACCGACTTTGATGAGGGCGATCTCGTTAACGGCACTGTCGTTAAGATCGAGCATGACGAGGTGCTCGTTGACATCGGATTCAAGTCCGAGGGCGTTATCCCGGTCCGCGAGCTGTCCATCCGCAAGGACGCTAACCCTGCAGACATCGTTGCACTCGGTGATCCCATCGAGGCTCTGGTACTCCAGAAGGAGGACAAGGACGGTCGTCTGGTCCTGTCCAAGAAGCGTGCCGAGTACGAGCGTGCTTGGAACCGCATCGAGGAGAAGTTCAACTCCGGCGAGAACGTCGAGGGCGAGGTTATCGAGGTTGTCAAGGGCGGCCTGATCCTCGACATCGGCCTGCGTGGCTTCCTGCCCGCCTCCCTCGTCGACCTCCGTCGCGTCAAGGACCTCACCTCCTACATGGGCACCCGCATCGAGGCCCGCGTCATCGAGATGGACCGCAACCGCAACAACGTCGTCCTCTCCCGTCGCGTCGTGCTCGAGGAGTCCCGTAAGGCCGAGCGCTCCGAGATCCTGTCCAAGCTCAAGTCTGGCATGCGTCTCCAGGGCACCGTTTCCTCCATCGTCGACTTCGGCGCCTTCGTCGACCTCGGTGGTATCGACGGCCTCATCCACATTTCCGAGCTCTCCTGGAACCACGTCAACCATCCTTCCGAGGTTGTCAAGGTCGGCCAGGAGGTCGAGGTCGAGGTTCTCGACGTCGATCTCAACCGCGAGCGCATCTCCCTGGGTCTCAAGCAGACCACCGAGGATCCGTGGCGCGCACTGGTCAAGAAGTACCCCGTCGGCGCTATCGTCGAGGGCACTGTGACCAAGCTTGTCCCGTTCGGCGCTTTCGTCGATCTGGGCGAGGGCATCGAGGGCCTGGTGCACATCTCCGAGATGGCCAACAAGCACGTCGATCAGCCTTCTCAGGTCACCCACGTGGGCGACAAGGTTCAGGTCAAGGTCATGGAGATCGACCTCGACCGTCGTCGTATCTCCCTGTCCATGAAGTCCGCTGCTGAGACTCTGGGCGTCGAGATCGAGGTTACCCCGCTGCCTTCCGAGAAGAAGGACGAGGAGACCGACGCCGAGTAAATCGGTTTGACGATCACTTGTTTTAAGGGATCCGTCCGCAATGGACGGGTCCCTTTTTGCATTTGGTGCCGAGATGCGCGATGCTGCCCGGGCTGTCCACAGGCTATTGGGTTGTCAGTGCATGAAAAATGCCGACATCCCGCCTCGGGGAGGAGGCGGGAACACACCGAGTAGACGGAGGGGTGTGGAGCGCGGTCGCGTCTCGACTGACGACGTTGCCCATCGACAGGACCATTGTAGCGCATGGCGGTTCTTGGTTTATCGTGTCGAGCGTTTGCGTTGTGCCATTGCCTGCGGCAACGGTGTGTTACACTCTTGCACTGCTGAGTGGGCCAGACGGTCGCGCGATGTGCTGCTTGCAGCACGCGTGAGGAAAGTCCGGGCTCCAGAGGGCGGGATGCCGGCTAACGGCCGGGCGGAGTGATCCGACGGAAAGCGCCGCAGAAAAGAAGACTCCCACCTGCGCCGCAAGGCGTAAAGGGAAAAGCTGAAACGGTGGTGTAAGAGACCACCAGCGTCGTGGTAACACGGCGGCTTGGCAAGCCCCATCCGGAGCAAGCGCGAATAGGAACGCTATGGGCCGGCCCGGTCCGCGTTCGGGTAGCGTGCGTGGAACTGCACGGTAACGTGCAGATAAGATAAATGACCGTTCACGACAGAACCCGGCTTATCGGCCCACTCAGCACTTTGTTGACGCTGCGAACCCGTCAGCGCGGCAATCTGCCTTTCAAGCCTTCGGGCATGACCATAAGGTCAATGCCCTTGTCTTTCAAGGCACATTGCTCGCGCTGACGGGTTCTCGCTGTTGGTGACGGTATCATTGGCGTTTCCGTTCTTGTTGGCGAGGTCAACGGTGCTGTCTTTGCCGTATTATTGAGGCTGTTTGTTGCTGCGCTTTATTTTGTTGAGGGGCTTTGTTGGACAGCTATTTTACTCTGCAATCGAATATTGAGGTTTCGGGCGAATTTGTGGACCGCAAGAGCCGGTTTATTGCCCAGCTGGTCCATATTGAGTCCGAGGATGAGGCGAATGCCTTTATCGAGACCGTTCGCAAACGTCATTACGACGCTCGACACAATGTTCCCGCGTGGATTTTGGTCGATGGACGCGAGCGTCAAAGCGATGACGGTGAGCCGAGCCGCACGAGCGGTATGCCGACGCTCGAGGTGTTGCGCGGCGCGGGGCTCAAAAATGTTTGCTGCGTAGTGACGCGCTATTTTGGTGGCACGCTGTTGGGGCCTGGTGGCTTGGTACGCGCCTATACCGCGGCGACGCAAGCGGCGGTGGCCGCGGCTCGGGAGGCCGGGCAGATCGTCGAGATGACGAGCGTCGTGCCTGTTGACGTGCATGTGGCCTATCCGCAGTACGAGCAGGTGCTTCGCTTGGCGCAGGATTCGGGTGCCAAGGTTTCGGATACCGATTACGCGGATGCCGTGACACTTCACTTGGTGTTTAAGGCGGGGGAGCAGGAGTCTTTTTGCGCCAGGATGCGCGAGCTTATGGCGGGGCGCGAGGAGATCGAGGTCGGTGCTCCCGTATTTGCCGAGTTCTAACGGCGACGGCCGGCGTGCTTTTGGATGGATCCCAAGCGCGCCGGCCGTCGTTTTTCTGTGCTGCCGTTTACTCGGCGAGCTGCTTTAGTACATCACAGGCGATTTCGACGGCATCGTCGATGCAGCCGGGGCAGCTGCGAAGCGGACCCTTGTCCGATCCGATGCCCTTGAGCGTGCCGCAGACGGTCGTCGTGTTCTTCTCGCCAAAACGCTTGGCGATTTCGCGCGACAGCTTGTAGGTCTGGCCCTTGGTCTTGGGGTTTTCCATGCCGTCGCTCATCACGAAGCCCATGATGGCCACGGCGCCCGAGATGGCGCCGCAGGTTTCGGTCATGCCGCCCATGCCGGCACCAAAGCCCTCGGTGAGGGTAAAGGCGATCTGGGGGTCGAGTCCGACGGCAGGCGCGAGGGTGCAGGCGACGGCTTGGGCGCAGTTAAAGCCGCGGGCGTGGTATTCGGCAGCCTGAGCCTGACAGGCGTTGATGTCGAGCTGGGCCGTATCGATTTGCTTCATCGTTGTCTCCTTGGTTACGGTGTACTCGCCTATGGTACCCGTGACGGTGCATGTAATCATCGAGAGCTTCATGTATGCCTCATTTTTATCTATCGAGCAAATGCCCAAGGCTTGAGATAAAACCCTTGATTAATTAGTCCCATAACCTACCTTTGGGATGGGTTGAGAGGGGTGCAGGGTAGCGGTATCGTGAACCGAATAAAACTAAAACCCAGGCAAGGGAGCAAGATATGAGCGAGCAGACTATCGGTACCACATGTGTTCAGGGCGGCTACCGCCCGGGTGACGCGGAGCCGCGCCAGGTGCCTATCTACCAGTCCACCACGTGGAAGTATGATACGTCCGAGCATATGGGCAAGCTGTTTGACCTGGAGGAGTCCGGTTACTTCTACAGCCGCCTGCAGAACCCCACGTGCGATCTGGTTGCTGCCAAGATCTGCGAGATGGAGGGCGGCACCGCCGCGATGCTCACGAGCTCGGGCATGGCTGCGAACTTCCTCGCCATCTTTAACGTCGCCGGTGCCGGTGATCACGTGGTTGCGTGCTCTGCCATCTACGGCGGCACCTACAACCTGCTGGCTCACACTATGGGCCGCATGGGCCTGACCTGCACGTTCGTCGCACCCGACTGCACCGATGAGGAGCTGGAGGCCGCTTTCCAGCCCAACACCAAGCTCGTCTTTGGCGAGACCATCGCTAACCCCGCGCTTGCCGTGCTCGATATTGAGCGCTTTGCCAAGGCCGCGCACGACCACGGCGTGCCGCTGATGGTCGACAACACCTTCCCGACGCCCGTGATGTGCCGTCCCTTTGAGTGGGGCGCCGACATCGTCACGCATTCCACCACCAAGTACATGGATGGTCACGCGGCCTACCTGGGCGGCGTGATCGTTGATCACGGTCAGTTTGACTGGATGGCCCATGCGGACAAGTTCCCGGGTCTCACCACGCCCGACGAGAGCTACCACGGCGTGACCTATGCCGAGAAGTTCGGCCGCGAGGGCGCCTTTATTACCAAGGCTACCGCGCAGCTCATGCGCGACCTCGGCCCCATGCAGAACCCGCAGGCGGCGTTCTTCCTGAACAGCTCGCTCGAGAGCCTGCACGTGCGTATGCCGCGCCATTGCGAGAACGGTCTGGCGGTCGCCAAGTTCCTGCAGGGCCACCCCAAAGTGCGCTTCGTGAGCTATCCGGGCCTAGAGGGCGACAAGTACTACGACATGGCTCAGAAGTACATGCCCAACGGTACCTGCGGCGTCGTGAGCTTTGGCTTTACCGGTGGTCGTGCGGCGGCCGAGACCTTTATGAAGAGTCTTAAGCTCGCCCAGATTGCCACGCACGTGGCCGATGCCCGCACCTGCTGCCTGCACCCGGCAAACGCCACCCATCGCCAGATGAACGACGAGGAGCTCATCGCCTGCGGCATCTCCGCCGATATGGTGCGCCTGTCGTGCGGCCTTGAGGATACGGCCGATTTGATTGCCGACCTTGAGCAGGCACTCGAGCAGTGCTAGGCTAGCGTGCGTGCGAGGCGTGGGACGGCTTTTCGGCTGACGACGTCCTCATAGTTCCGATTCCGTAGGCGGGACCCCGATCGTGTCCGTTTGTAGGCGATTGGGGTCCCGTTTTTGCGTTGCACGATAGAAAGGATATACATGGAGAAAACTGCCGAGCAGCTGCGCCGCGAACACATTGCCCTAGAGGGCGACACCCACGGTAAGAATAAATGGGCGATTCTGTTCACCGTGCTCGTCATGACCTTTATGGTGTGTTTGGATTCGACCGTCGTGACCGTGGCGCTGCCCGTGATGCAAAAGGAGCTGGGCGTGGGCCTCGATCGCATTCAGCTGGTGAGCTCGGTGTACCTGCTTGCGACATGCGTGGCTATGTTGCCGTTTGGCCGTCTGGGTGACGTGCGCGGCAAGGTGAATGTGTTCCAGCTGGGTGTCATCGTCTTTTCG
>DBGBJN010000089.1:0-3886 GCA_048449885.1 Collinsella sp. | reverse complement strand
GCCGCAACGCAGGCCGATCCATACGTGCCCGAAATACCCGACGACAACGTCAGGTGCAGCACGTCTTTACCCTCGGCAACAAACGGCTCCCAAAACTCCTCGTACTCACCCACGCTCACCTGAGACGTCTTGGGCATGGCGCCCGCGGCAATCTGGGCAAAAAACTCGTCCGGCGTAATCGACTGATACAGATTGTCCGTATAGACAACATCATCGATCTCGTAATGAAAATACGCGACGGGAATATTGCGCGATTCAAAGAACTCCCGAGTTCGGTCGGCGGCGGATTCACAGGTCAGGACAAAATCACTCATATGAGGCTCCTTACTCATTGCTGCGCAAATTATCGCACAGTGAGCCTACATGCGGTACATATGTCCACTATTTACCAAATCGAACCAAAAATAGTGAACATCTTTACCACCATCGTCTCCACCGGCCCCACGCATAAATATCTGAGAAAACACCTTCTGTCGTCTCCACCCGACCAACACATCTACCTTCACTAAATCGATTTACCAAACCATTCAGCCGACAATTCAGCCGCTGGCGCAAAATCGAAACAAAAGCGGCGCATACTGATAAACGTTTGACGCTGTTTATCAGTTTTACCAGCCCCATCGGAAGGTGTTTCATGGTCGCATTCGATCGCAATCCGCAAGACTTTAAGTATCTGCGCCTGCTGTCGAGACAGTTCCCCACCGAACAATCCGCATTTACCGAAATTATCAACCTCTCGGCCATCCTCAACCTACCCAAGGGCACCGAGCATTTTATGAGCGACGTGCATGGTGAGTACGAAGCCTTTATGCACATCCTCAACAACTGCTCGGGCGTCGTGCGCGAACATGTCGACGAGATCTTTGGCGACACGCTCTCCTTTGACGAAAAGGGCGAGCTGTGTACGCTCATCTACTACCCGCGCGAGAAGATCGACCTGGTCCGCAGCCGGCGCGAGGACTCGCCAACCTGGTACAAGACGATGCTTGACCAGCTCATCATGGTCGCTCGCTCACTTTCAAGCCGCTACACGCGCTCCAAGGTGCGCAAGGCCATCCCGCGCGACTACGCCTACATCATCGACGAGTTGTTGCACACGCACCCGGACGAGAACAACTATCGCGTGCGCTATCACGAGCGCATCGTGGAGTCCATCCTGGAGACCGCCAGCGCCGACGACTTTATCGAGTCGCTCGCCTCGCTCATCAAGCGGCTGGCCGTCGACCACCTGCACCTGGTGGGCGACATCTTCGACCGAGGCGGCGGCGCGGCCAAGATTATGGACCGTCTGCTCACCTACCATTCGCTCGACATTCAGTGGGGCAACCACGACCTGCTGTGGATGGGCGCTGCGGCCGGTGAGCCCGCCTGCATCGCCACGGTGCTGCGCAACAACCTGCGCTACGACAATTACGAGATCCTCGAGAACGATTACGGCATCTCGCTGCGTGAGCTTGTCGCCTTTGCCGATGCCACCTACACCGCCGGTGAGTCCATCACCCCGCTGATCAAGGCCATCAACGTGCTGCTCTTTAAGCTCGAGGGCCAGATTATCCAGCGCCACCCCGAGTTCGATATGACCGACCGCCTGTTACTCGACAAGATCGACCACGACACCGGCACGGTCACGCTCGCCGACGGCAGCGTGTGGCCGCTCACGACCAACGACTTCCCCACCGTCGACCCGGCGGACCCCTACACGCTCACGTCTCAGGAGCAGCACATCATCGACAAGCTCGTGTCCGAGTTTGTCACCGCCGATCACCTGCATCGCCATATTGATTTCCTCTACACCCACGGCTCGATGTACAAGGTCGCCAACGGCAACCTGCTCTTCCATGGCTGCGCGCCGCTCAACGAAGACGGCACCTTTAGCAGCATGAACTGCCTGGGCACCTGGCACGCTGGCCGCGATTATCTCGATTTTTGCGACCACATCGCCCGCCGCGCGTGGCGCGTGGGCGACCGCGATGCCCTCGACTGGATGTGGTACCTGTGGATTGGCTTCAATTCACCCGCCAGCGGACGCCTGGTGCGTACCTTTGAGCGCGCCTATATCGCCGATAAGAGCACCTGGGTCGAGCCGATGGACCCGTACTTTACGCTTACCAAGTCGCCCTCAGTCTGCGATGATATCATGCGGGAGTTTAGCGTCGCGCCCATGGCATGCTCGCCGACCGGCCACATCATCAACGGCCACACGCCCGTTAAAACCACCAAGGGCGAGCAGCCCATCCGCGCCGAGGGCAAGCTGTTGGTCATCGATGGCGGCTTCTGCCGCGCTTACCATCCCAAGACGGGCATCGCCGGCTATACGCTCATCTCGAGCTCGCGCGGCTGCCGCCTCAAGTCGCACCGGGCCTTTACGACGGTTGCCGAGGCACTCACGCGCAACGTGGACATCGAAAGCGAGACCAACCGTTTTGACCAAGCGGACCGTCGCCGCATGGTGAGCGACACCGATACTGGCGCCAAGATCCGCAGCCAAATCCAAGACCTGCGTCAGCTGCTCGATGCATATAGAAACGGTGCTATCGAGGAGCGCGCCTAGCACCACCCGCGGGGATTGGCTAAACTTGCTGAGTTTGTCATCCCCGCGGCGCTTCGGCGCCAGCTTAAGGCAGGTACCATGCAAAAGCTCCTTGCGCAGATCATGAAATTTGGCATCGTCGGTGTCATTGCCACGGTTATCGACTTTGGCATTATGAATCTGCTCCACTACGGTCTGGGCCTCAACATCCTAATCGCCAACACCAGCGGCTTTATCATCTCACTCATCTTTAACTACCTCGCAAGCATGAAGTACGTGTTTGCGCACAAGGAAGGCATGAGCCGCCGCCGCGAGTTCATCATCTTTGTCGTGCTGTCCGTGATCGGTTTGGTGCTCAACGACGGCATCGTGCTGGCGCTCAACGCCGGTCTGGGGCTCGAGGCCAATATCGCCAAGATTTGTGCTACCGCGCTTGTCATGGTCTACAACTTTGTGACCCGAAAAATCTTCCTGGAGGGCGACGAGACCAAGTAGCTCGAAACCCCTGCAGCATTACGGCGCCCACGGACGACGCGCACTCAGCGCAGTATCGTCCGTGGGTGTCGCTCGTTTACGGGCAAATTTTCAACGTTTGCGGATTAGCTCTTGAAAATTTGGCGAGTTCATATAGTTCTTGGCAAAGACCTTACGTTTCCCTTGTAAAAGCTCTAAAGTATCCTCTGCTCGATTCATCAACGCATTGGATGTGATTACGTGCGCAAGGCGCTGGCACAACCTCATACCAAGCAGTTCCTCAAGTTTGCTGTCGTGGGTCTTATCTCCTTTGGCATCGACTGGGGCATGCTCATTGCGCTCGTCGAGCTGTTTCACCTCGACTTTTTGATGAGCACCACGGTTTCGTTTATCACGTCCGTCGTGGTCAACTACTGGCTCAGCATGAAGTACGTGTTCGACCACCGCGAAGGCATGAGCCGCAAGCGCGAGTTCACGATCTTCACCATCCTGTCGGTGATCGGCCTGGGCCTCAACGACCTGTACATGTTTGTGGGCGTCACGTTTTTGAGCATCGGCTACCAGGCCATGAAGGCCATCGCCACGTTTTTGGTCACCTGGTACAACTACTTCAGCCGCCGCTTCTTCCTCGAGGGCGCACGGTCGTAGTCGATTCACTATTTGCTTGAATGTATAACCGGTTGGAATTCCCGTTCCAACCGGTTTTTTGTTTGCCGAGAGACCCGGCGACCCAGTCCCATTCGGCTTATAGGACAAAATGTGTGTCCACGTTGGGGGCATCGGCGCAGGTCGATGCCCCTTTTTCAGCCGTTTAAATTCCGTGCCCGCTTTTAACCGCTCGGACAGAATGTGTGTCCGGTTGCCTGTCGTTCCCGCAGGTAG
>DBGBJN010000088.1:0-6453 GCA_048449885.1 Collinsella sp. | reverse complement strand
GCCCGCATCTTGCGCGCCGGCTGGGATGAGGGCGGTGCGGGTGCCGAGGTCGTGGCGGTCGATGCCGCGACGGGCAAAGCGCTCGCTCCCGTCGATCGCATCAAAGCTCATACCGGCGAGGGTATCCTGCACCAAGCATTCCTGACGCTTCTGGTCGAGGGCCAGGGCGAAAACATGCGCCTGCTGCTCTGTCGCCGCAGCCCGCTCAAGCGCCTGTGGGGCGGGGTGCTGGCCGATAGCTGCGCCGGCCATCCGCTCCCGGGGGAGGGCGTCGCCGCCGCGACGGCGCGTCGCATCAACGAAGAGCTCGGCATCATGCGCGAGCCGGACGAGCTCAAGCATCTGGGGCACGTGGTGTACCGCGAGGATCACGGCGACGGCCGCTGTGAGTGCGAATGGTGCGAGGTCTACCTGGCCCGTGTTAAGCCGGGCGAGCTGCACATCAACCAAGAGGAAATATCGGAAGTACGCCGCGTGGCCCTCTCCGAGCTCGACGGCTATCTGCAAGGTCATCCCGAGCAGTTGGCCCCCTGGCTCCGCGAGGCCCTCAGCGATCCGTCTATCCGCACGGCCCTCGCCATGTAATCGCTGCCCAAACCATCACAACATTCGATGAAAATCTCGAAAACGAGGAAAAGCGTCGAATGTTGTGACGCTTTTCCTGTCTGTGCCGGCGAGCTCCCGTGTCATCTGGGGGTATAAGGCTAGCAAGTGTTTATTTGCGAGGCCAAGGGGGCGCCCCGTATGGATATCGATAACTTTGAATGGTGGTATAGCGAGGGCGAGGCTCCGGACGAAGAGTGGGACGAGCCCGCGCCGTGTGACGTGTCGAGCGACGAGGACGAGACCGGCAACGATGCCGGTGTCGAGCCTGAAGCCGCCTCCGATGCCGCCGAACCCCTAACCTTTGAACAGGCTTGGGCCCAGGCCGAGGCCGACGAGGCGAAGGCCGATGCCACGGCCACGCTCGGCGAGCCGGCTGATATGTCGATCTCGCCGGCAAAGACCCCACAGCCGCGCCATACCATCGACCCCGGCAGCACGGCATCCTTCAGCATACTCGACGTGCCCGCGCAGGGTGCCCAGGCGCCCGCCCCCACCCATCGCCCCAACCTGGCTCGCGAGGAAGACGCGGGCCGTCGCTCTCCGCTCGGCCCCATTCTCATCGCCTTTATGGCCGGCGTCATCGCTTGCTCGGCGATCGGCAGCATCTGGGGTCATGTCGAGCAGCAGCGCCAAGACGCCGCCAAGGTCGAGATGTCTGTCGAGCAATCGCTCAGCCGCACGCGCTCGGTGCATGTATCGGTCGAGGTCAAGGACGGCGCGACGTGGGACACCGCGCGCGGCGACAGCCAGATGCTCGTCCATATCGTGGGTCGCACGCTCAAGGGGCAAGCGATCGACGAGTACCAATACGTCAATTCCGAAGGTGACGGCATCGAGCTCAAGCCCGGCGACTACGAGCTCACGGTCGATGAGCCGCCCGTCGCCACCGACGGCACGCGTTACCGTGCCTCAAAGCGCATGGTTCCGGTGAGTTTTAATTCACAGGCGCCCGATACGGTCGATAGCACGCCGCAGGGCGGGTTTGACCTTTACGCTATTGCTCAATAACTGCACCTGTCGCTCAACCCCGCTGCCAAGAGTGGGACAATAGCCCTCGACACCGTTGTTTACTATTGGAGGAAGTAGCATGTCCACCGTCACTACCATCAAGCGCGGCGGCCTCATCGCGGCCATCGATTCCATGGGCGCCCAGCTCACGAGCCTTGCCCTCAACGGCAACGAGTATCTGTGGCAGGGCGACCCGGCCTTTTGGGGCAAGCATGCGCCTATCCTGTTCCCCATCGTGGGATCGCTGCGCAACAACATGGCGACATCTGCGGCCGGCACCTGCGAGATGCCGCGCCACGGACTCGCTCGCATCGTCGAGCACAAGTTGGTCGAGGTTTCGGAGGACGGCTCCTCGGTAACGTACGAGATCACTGACACGCCCGAGTCGCTCAAGGCGTTCCCGTTCCACTTTAAGCTCAACATGACCTATGCCCTGACCGGCGACGCCACGCTCACGCAGACCTTTGCCGTCACCAACACCGGCGACGTGGCCCTGCCGTTCTCGGTGGGCGGTCATCCTGCATTCAACGTGCCCGCCCCCGGTGCCGAAGACGAGGCGTTCGAGGATTACGAGCTGGCGTTTACCGAGGCTTGGACTAACGAGGCTCCCATCATCACGCCCGACGGTCTTATGACGTTCGAGGGTAGCTACAAGGCTCCCGATAACTCGGACGTGCTGCCCATTACGCACCGCAGCTTCGATAACGATGCCATCATGTTCACCGATACCCCGGGCTCCACGCTCACGCTGCGCGGTCGCAAGTCGGGCCACGGCGTCAAGATCGACTTTGAGGGCTTTAAGTACATCGGCGTGTGGTCTGCCGCCAACGACGCCCCGTTTGTGGCGCTCGAGCCCTGGACCGGTCACACCACCATGGACACCGAGGACGACGTTTTTGAGCACAAGGTCAACACGATCACGCTGGCTCCCGGCGAGACGGACAAGCGCAGTTTTAGCGTTACCTTGCTCTAGAGGTTCCGCCGCTCGGTCGATGCTGCGCGTCGTCCAGAGCGACAAGTTGTCATTCAAAAGGCAAGGCATAGACCTTCTGGTCATGCCTTGCCTTTTTCATGCCACTTGTTCGCTCTGGACGTCGCTCGCCGGCATTGCCAAAACATCGGCGTCCCCAATGACTACCGCGTGTCTATTAATTTTTCGAGCTTGTGCTGCGCTGCTAGTTGCTGGCGTATATCCTGTTAAGTCGTCAGCATACGATTCAACAGGGAAGGCAGATTATGCATTCTCCCCATCAACGCGACGCGCATCCACAGCCGGTGTGCAGCCGTCGTATCTTCTTAGGCAGTGCGTTTGCTGCGAGCGCTTCCGTCGTCGCCGGCGCACTTGCCGGTTGCCAGCGCCCCTCCACGCTGGAAGTGGCCCAGCCCACGACGGGCGGCGGTCGCGACGACCTGTCCGATTCCGTGATCGGCAAGGACAAGATCCGCATCGGCATGGAGGCGGCCTACGCCCCGTACAACTGGCAGGTCTCCGAAGCCAGCAAGTACACTATCCCCATCGACAACGTGCAGGGCGCCTATGCCGATGGTTACGACGTGCAGATCGCCAAGATCGTCTGCAAGGCCCTCGGTGGCGAGCCCGTCGCCGTCAAGCAGGGCTTCTCGGGTCTTATCGATTCGCTCAACAACGGCCAGATCGACCTCATCATTGCCGGCATGAGCGCCACGCCCGAGCGCGAGGAGTCCGTCGGCTTTTCCGACCCGTACTTCATTGGCTACTTTGGCCTGTTCGTAAAAGAGGGCTCGCCCTACCAAAATGCGACCAAGCTCAGCGACTTTAGCGGCGCAACGGTCCTCGGCCAAAAGGACACCATGCTCGATACCGTCATCGACGAGATCCCGGGCGTTGTCCACAAGAACCCGGTCGATTCGGTCCCCACGGTGTTTTCGAACCTGCTGCAGGGCACCTGCGACGCCGTGACCTACAATACCGAGAACGAGAAGGGCTATATGGCCCAAAACCCGGGTATCGTGCCGATTCGATTTGCCGAGGGCGAGGGCTTTAAGCAGGAGGTCACGGCAAACGTCGGCTGCCGCAAGGGCTCGGACAAACTGCTTAAGCTCATCGACAAGACACTCAAGGGCATTAGCCAAGAGGAGCGCGACCAAATGTGGGACGCGTGCCTCGACCGTCAGCCGGCATAGGGAGGCAGCATGAAAACCATCAATCGCCTGGCCTCCTTTATCAAGGCAGACCACCGTTATGTATACCTGGGCACGAGCGTCATCGCGGCGCTCGGCCTGGCGTTTAGCCAGCGCAACCCCACGCCGATGAGTTTCTTGGCGCCTACGGGCGTGTTCCAAGACTGCCTCTGGGCAATCCTTTGGGCCTGGCTCGTCGTGTCGGCGGCGGCGCTGGTCACCAAGCTCATGCACTGGAACGACTATCGCGAAAAGTCGCCGTTCGCATCCGAGCGCTGCCGTCGTGGCGCACGCCTGGGCAGCTACGTCGTGGTCGCCATCGCGGCAGTTTTCTTTATCGACCGCTGCGTCATGTCGTTTATCGACCTGGTGCAGGTGAGCATTGTCTCGGATTCCAACCCCAGCGACTTTTTGTCGAGCCTGGTCTACATGACCTACAAGAGCGGTGACTTCTTCATTCGCGGTATCGAGATCACCATCGCGCTTGCCACCTTCGGCACCGTCATCGCCTTTTTCCTGGCGCTGCTTTTCGTGTTCCTGCGCATCCAGACGTTCGACCGTGTGGACAACGATCTCACGCGTTTCTTTAAGAGCATCGGCCGCGGCTTTGCGACCGTTTACTCCACCATCGTGCGCGGCACGCCCATGATGGTCCAGGGTCTGCTCATCTATTACGCGGGCTTTACCGTCCTGCGCAGCATGGGCTTCGAGACCGCCCAGGCCAACCAGATCTGGAGCACCTTCACTGCCGGCCTCGTCACCATTTCGCTCAACTCCACCGCATACATGATGGAAGTCCTGCGCGGCGGCATCGAGTCCATCGACGCCGGCCAGGCCGAGGCGGCGCGTTCGTTGGGTCTGTCGCAGTGGCAGGCCATGCGCAAGGTCGTGTTCCCCCAGGGCATTAAAAACGCGATCCCCGCACTCACCAACGAGCTCATCATCAATATCAAGGATTCGTCGGTGCTTTCGGTCATCGGCGTGTTCGACCTCATGTACGCCACCACCACCGTCGCCGGCGTGTACTACCGCCAGATGGAGGTCTACTGCGTTGCACTCGTGGTCTACCTGATCCTGACGCTCGTGGCGAGCCGCCTGCTCGAGGCCTTTGGCAAAAAGCTCGGCGCCGAGGCCCCGGCCACGCTGCCCAGCTCCAACTAGGCTCAAGACGAGGAGAATCATCATGGCAGATACCGCCACTACCGGCGCTGCGGCCGCCGCGCAAAACCAAGAGCCGCTCATCCGCGTCGAGGGCCTGCGCAAGAGCTTCGGCTCGCTCGAGGTACTCAAGGGCATCGACCTCGCTGTCAATCCCGGCGAGGTCGTCACCATCATCGGCGCCTCGGGCTCGGGCAAGTCGACCTTCTTGCGCTGCCTCAACCTGCTCGAGACCCCGGACGCGGGCCATATCTGGTTCCACGGCCAGGACCTCACGGCCGAGCGCTGCAACATCAATAAACTCCGCGAGGACATCGGCATGGTGTTCCAGGGCTTTAACCTGTTCAACAACATGGATGTGCTCGGCAACTGTACCCTCGCGCCCGTCACGCTCAAAAAGATGAGCAAGGCCGAGGCCGAAAAGGTCGCGCTAGAGCATCTGGCAAGCGTGGGACTCGAAAAGTTCGCACACGCCGCCGTGGGTCGCCTGTCCGGCGGCCAAAAGCAGCGCGTGGCCATCGCCCGCGCTCTGTGCATGAACCCGCAAATCATGCTGTTCGACGAGCCGACCTCTGCGCTCGACCCCGAGATCGTGGGCGAGGTGCTCGAGGTCATGCGCAAACTCGCTGCCGACGGCATGACCATGGTCGTCGTCACGCACGAGATGGCCTTTGCCCGCACGGTGTCCGATCGCGTGGTCTTTATGGACAAGGGCGTGGTGCTCGAGGACGCCGCGCCGGCTGAGCTCTTCGGCAATCCCAAGCACCAGCGCACCCGCGAGTTCCTCTCGCGTTATCTCAACGACAAATAATGCAAGCGAACGTGGCAAAGGGACCGCCTATTTGCCACGTTATTTTTGGAGGAAGGCATGGCCGAGGTTTGGCGCTTCTTTGCGCACGAGGATGATTTTGCCGATATCGATGAGGTCGGCGCGTGCGAGCGCCTGGGCCGCGTGCTGTCGTTTCCGACGATTTCGAGCATGGATGCCCAGACGGTGGACTGGCAGGCGTTTGACGACCTGCGCGCCTATATGCAGCAGGGCTGGCCGCGCGTGTTTGCGACGGGCGAGGTCGAGCTCATCGACCATTCGCTGCTCGTGACGCTTGCCGGCACCGACCCCGCCCTCAAGCCGGTCATGCTCATGGGCCACATGGACGTGGTTCCCGTGGTGCCGGGCACCGAGACGGACTGGACGCACGATCCCTTTAGCGGGCACGTGGACGACACCTATATTTGGGGTCGCGGCGCCATCGATATGAAAGACCAGGTTGCGGGCATCTTGGAGGCCGTTGAGTATGCGCTGGCGCACGGCTGGCAACACGAACGAACGCTGCTGCTGGCCTTTGGCCAGGACGAGGAAACCACGCAGTACGGCGCGGGGGCGATCGGTCGTGTGCTCGAGAAGCGTGGCGTTGAACTTGAATATCTGATCGACGAGGGTGACTACCGTATTGTTTCGGCTGCCGAGTATGGCGCGGGCGAGGGCTGGCTTATGCATGCCGACCTCGCGGAGAAGGGTTA
>DBGBJN010000087.1:0-2446 GCA_048449885.1 Collinsella sp. | reverse complement strand
ACGCGCACCTTCGAACTGCATTCGATAGTAACGGGCATAGGTGCCGCCACGGGCGAGAAGCTCCTCGTGCGTGCCACGCTCCACAACGCGACCATGCTCAACGGTCGCAATCTCATCGGCATGCTTAATGGTCGAAAGACGGTGGGCGATAATAATCGTGGTGCGGCCGCGTGCCAGCTCTTCGAGTGACTCCTGCACCGCCTCCTCGCTCTCGTTATCCAAAGCACTCGTCGCCTCGTCCAAAATCAGGATCTTGGGGTTCTTGAGAAACACACGCGCGATGGCAACGCGCTGCTTCTGTCCGCCCGAAAGACGGCTGCCGCGCTCGCCCACCACGGTGTCGTAGCCCTGCGGAAGCGACTCGATAAAGGCATCGATGTTGGCGCGACGGGCGGCCTCGGCGATCTCTTCTGCCGTAGCGCCCGGCTTGCCGTAGGCGATGTTCTCGCCAATCGTACCGTCAAATAGATAGACATCCTGCTGCACCAGGCCGATGGCGCGGCGCAGGCTCTGCTGCGTCACATCGCGCACGTCCTGACCGTCGATGCTAATGGATCCGGTAGCCACGTCATAAAAGCGCGGCAGCAGCGAACAGGTTGTGGACTTGCCGCCGCCCGAAGGGCCAACCAAAGCGATGGTCTGCCCGGGCTTGATGGACAGGTCCATATGGTCGATAACGGGACGCTCGTCGGCATAGCCCTCGCCCAGCTCGACATCCTCGTAGTTAAAGCACACGTCGTGATACTCCACGGCGCCGGCGGTCACCTGCAGATCCGTAGCGCCCGGCTTGTCCTGGATATCCGGCGCCGTCGAGAGCACCTCGTCCATACGCTTAAAGCCGGCGATAGCCTTCTGATACGTTTCGGCCGAATTGACGAGCGTCTCGAGCGGCGTGCAGAACAGCGAAATATAGAGTGCAAAGGTCGCCATATCGACCGCCTGCAGCTGTCCCTGGGCGACCAGCCAGCCGCCCAGCAGCACCACGATCACATAGAGCACACCAGAGAGCAGGCCATACGTCGCGGTATAGACGCCCATGGCGTGATACATGTTCTCCTTGGACGAAAGATAGCGATTGTTGGAGGCGCGGAACTTGGCACGCTCGGTCTCCTCGTTGGCAAAGCTCTTGACCACGCGCATGCCCGCCAGCGAATCCTGCAGCTGCGCATTGATGCCGCTGATCTTTTTGCGGTTGTCGCTAAAGACCTCGCGCATACGCATGTTCTGCCAAAACATGATGACCGCAAACGCCGCCGTCACCACGGCCATGGCGAGCGCCAGCACCGGGGCGATGGTAAAGAGGATCACAAACGAGCCGATAATCTCGATACCGCAGATGATGATCCACTCGGGTACGTGGTGCGCCGCCTCGCAGATATCGAACAGGTCGTTGACCACGCGGCTCATCATGTCGCCCGAGCTGTTGCGGTCGAAGTATGCAAAGCTAAAGCGCTCATACTGGTCAAACAGGTCCTCGCGCATTTTGGACTCCATACGCGCGCCCATCACGTGACCCCAATAGCTCACAAAATAGCGGCAGGCGCAGCGGACGGCATACATCAGCACCAAGCCCACCGCGATCATGCCGAGCGCCTGCATAATGGCAGCCTGACCCTGAGTAAACAGCCCACCGGTCAAATTGCGCAGGATAATGGGGAACGCCAGGTCAATGGCGGCAAGCACCAGAGCACAAACAGTATCAGCAACAAAAAGCCCCATCTGGGGCTTGTAGTAAGAAAGAAACCTCTTCAGCATGTGATCCTCAAAGAAATATCAGCAACGTAAGGCCCTGGGACAAAGCAATCAGTAGTACTTGTCCCAAGGCTATCCCCACTCGTTAAAGCTCCGCGCCCCCAAGGCGGTGCGCGATGCTGTCGCAGGCAAGCGCGCCTACGACGGTCTTGGCGTCTTCGATCTTGCCGTCGAGCACGGCGTCGATCAGCTCGTGCAGCGGCACCAGGTCCACGTTGACAAACTCGTCATCATCGGGGTTGGGCGCATCAAACTCGAGCTTGGTAGCCAAGTAGATGTGGATGATCTCATCGCAAAAACCGCAGGACGTGACAATCGACGTCAAAAAGCGAATACGACCAGCCTTAAAGCCCGTCTCCTCATGCAGTTCGCGCTTGGCGCAATCGAGCGGGTCCTCGCCCGGGTCGAGCTTGCCGGCAGGAATCTCGACCGTCACGCGGTCGATGGCAGTGCGATACTGACGTACCAGCACGATCTTGCCGTTCTCGGTCAGTGCCACAACGGCCGCCGCACCCGGATGGCGAACGATATCGCGGGCGCTGCGGTGACCGTTGGGCAGCTCAACCTCAAGACGGTGGACGTCGAGGATCTTGCCCTTCCAGGCGCACTCCTCCGAAAGAATCTTCTCGTGCAGCTCGGCATCGTGCGGGTCGTCGTCGCCCAGCACCAGCGCCGGCTCGTCAGCGACCTCGCC
>DBGBJN010000086.1:0-2643 GCA_048449885.1 Collinsella sp. | reverse complement strand
TTGGGCGATCAGTGCAACTTTATGATCGGTCACTTCTTTGGCCGCAAGATCATCGCTTCGGGCAAGGTCAAGGCCATGACGCCCGAGCGCATCAAAAAGTCCGAGGACTTCTTGGACAAGTGGGGTCACCTGGCCATCTTCCTGGGTCGCTTCTTCCCGTTTATCCGCACCTTTGTGCCCTTTATCGCTGGCATGGGCGGCATGCACTGGCGCAACTTTGTCGTCTTTAACGTGCTGGGCGGCATTACCTGGTCAACGCTCTTTACGCTGCTGGGCTACTTCTTTGGCGGCATTCCCTTTGTGCAGGAGCACTTTGAGCTGCTGATTATCGGCATCGTTGCCGTGTCGATCATCCCGACCGTGGTCGGTCTGGTTAAGGCTAAGCTGGGCAAAAAGAACGCGTAGCTCGAGCCAGCGCGCAAACCGTGCAGTTGAGGCCCGTCACCGCTTACGGTGGCGGGCCTCTTTAGCTTCGGTCAAATGAAAATACTTTAGTTAGTTAAAGAAAAACGTTTTATCCGACGCGCGTGCGGAGTACAATCTCGTGCATGCGAATCGACGTGCCATCGGCTTTGATGCTGTTTGCGTGTCCCGTCCGGCTCTACGCTCCGGGCGTGCGACGTTGCGACGCGGCCGGCCTCGGTCCTTGCGTGCGGGTTCGCGAGTATGCAACTGTGTATGTAAGGAGCGACATATGACTGTCGAGAAAAAGGATATCGATTGGGGTAGCCTCGGCTTTGGCTACATGAAGACCGATTACAGCTACGAGGCCCATTGGAAGGACGGCGAGTGGGACGGGGGCGGCCTGACCACCGACCACACCCTGCATGTCTCCGAGTGCGGCGGCATCTTCCATTACTGCCAGGAGGTCTTTGAGGGCCTGAAGGCCTACACCGCCGAGGACGGCAGCATCGTCTGCTTCCGCCCCGACATGAACGCCGAGCGTATGTACAACTCTGCGCAGCGCCTCGAGATGCCCCCGTTCCCCAAGGACAAGTTCGTTGAAGCCGTCAAGCAGGTCGTTTCTGCCAACGCCGCCTGGGTTCCGCCCTTCGGTTCCGGTGCGACCCTGTACGTGCGTCCGTTTATGATCGGCTCCGGTGACGTGATCGGCGTGGCTCCCGCTCCTGAGTACACGTTCCGCATTCTCGTGACCCCGGTCGGTCCGTACTTTAAGGGTGGCCTCAAGCCCGTCAAGCTGCGCGTTTCCGAGTATGACCGTGCGGCACCTCACGGCACCGGCAACATCAAGGCCGGCCTGAACTACGCCATGTCCCTCAAGCCCACGATGGAGGCCCATCGCGAGGGCTATGCCGAGAACCTGTATCTCGACTCCGAGTCCCGCACCTATGTCGAGGAGACCGGCGGCGCCAACGTTCTGTTCGTGAAGGAGGACGGCACGCTCGTCGTTCCGCAGTCGCACACCGACTCCATCCTGCCCTCTATCACCCGCCGTTCGCTCGTTCAGGTTGCTCAGGACCTGGGCATGACCGTTGACCAGCGTCCCGTCGAGTGGGCCGAGGTCAAGGCCGGCACTTTTGTTGAGTGCGGCCTGTGCGGCACTGCTGCTGTCATCTCCCCGGTTGGCGAGATCGACAACAAGGTTTACGGCGCCGACGAGACCGTGACCTTCCCGGCTGGCTACACCGAGATCGGCCCCGTGATGAAGAAGCTCCGCGAGACCCTGACCGGCATCCAGTCTGGTGCTGTCGAGGATAAGCACAACTGGGTTTACACCGTCGCGTAAGCTGCCTTAGCTGTCCGGCCCGAGGGCGACCTTCCTTTCCGGCGCGTCCTCGGACATGAAAGAACCTCCGCTGCGCACTTTGTGCGGCGGAGGTTCTTTCGTCCTGCGGAGTGCGCCGGAAAGGAAGGTCGCCCTTTTGTTTTGCTTCGCGCCATGTGGGGGCGGTGGCGACGTGCATTTTTGCGAGTATTCTGCAATCGAAGGCCCCTGCATACCGACCTCGGGCAAAAAATCGGGATTTCTCGATGTTTTCTACGGATGATGGGCGGGGTTATGGGCTGACAGCGTTTGATTTGCAGGGACATTCGCGGTCTTTGGCATTTATCGTGGCGTCCGAAGCTCTTGGTTATGTTGAATACTCCTAAAAATGCACGGCGCTTAGAGGGGGACCTTCGCGAAAAAGGAAACTGCCCCGTCGAAGTATGCATTCGACGGGGCAGTTTATGCATTTGGTCGATTAAGGATGCGCTGCCAAACTACTAGAACTTGACGGTCGGGGCCTGGCGGGCTGCTTCGGCGGCCTCGAAGCCCTGGCGCTCCTTAAACTGGAAGATGCCGGCAAAGATGACAGCCGGGAACGTCTGAATGGCGTTGTTGTAGCTGAGCACGCAATCGTTGTAGCTCTGGCGTGCGTAGCTAATCTTGTTCTCGGTATCCTCGAGTGATGCCTGCAGCTGCGTAAAGTTGGTGTTTGCCTTAAGATCGGGATAGGCCTCGGCTACGGCGAAGAGCTGGCGCAGCGCACCGGTCAGCACGTTGTCGGCTTCCATCTTGGCCTCGGGCGTGGTGGCCTTGACGGCGGTGTTACGCGCGCTGATCACGGCGGAGAGCGTCTCCTGCTCGTGCTTGGCGTAGCCCTTGACGGTCTCGACCAGGTTGGGGATCAGGTCGTTGCG
>DBGBJN010000085.1:0-3245 GCA_048449885.1 Collinsella sp. | reverse complement strand
CGCGAGGATGCCACCGTTATCGCCACGGGCGGTCTCGCCAGCATCGTCGCCGATTCGACCGATGCCTTCGACGTGGTCGACGGACAGCTCACCATCAAGGGTATCTGCGAAATCTACCGCCGCATGCAGGAGCTGGGATAGGACAGGGGCTTAAGTCGAGCACGAGCGCGAGCGGCGAACTAGGCAACGCATCGGCCCTATTCCTCAAAATCGAAAGATTTTCAGTTTTGAGGAATAGGGCTTTCTGCTAGGCCTCGTCGCACAGCCACCTCGCCAGGTCCACGATCTGCACCCCATTGCGGTCCGTGGCCTCGTGATGCGTGCGGGCGAGAATCATCTTGGGGTACGCGTCGCCAATGCTCAGCAGTGGTGAAATCTCGCGTTCAAATGTCTTATCCGAGCTGATGTCGTCGCTCACCTGAATGTAGAGCTTCTCGCTTCGCTTGATTGCTACAAAGTCTATTTCCTTTTTATAGAGCACGCCGACGTATACCTCGTATCCGCGGCGCAGCAGCTCGATTGCCACCATGTTCTCGTATACGCGTCCCCAATCCATATCACGTGTACCGAGCAGCGCGTATTTGAACGCGTGGTCTGCCAGGTAATACTTCTCGCCGCTCTTAAGGTATTTTTTGCCGCGGATGTCGTACCGACGAACTTTATAGAAGGCAAACGCATCGCACAGGCACCCCATGTACGTGCCGACCGTCTTGTTCGTTATCTTTAGCCCATCCGCGTTCAAAATATCCGTAATGTTACGTGCCGACGTTATGTTGGATACGTTGTCCATCATGTAATCGGCAATGCGCAGCAGCGCCGATTCGTTTCTCACGTTATGCCGCTGCACGATATCTCTCACGATGAGCGTTTTGAAGACATTGGAGAGATATTGATAACGCTGCTCCTGCAGTGGATAAGGGTAGGAGCCGGACATACCGCCGGTTCTCGCGTACTCATCGAAGTCGCGGTCGACCTCGCCCTCGTCGCCATAGAGTCGATACTCCTCAAACGAGAATGGGAAAACCTCGATCTCAAACGTACGCCCCGTAAAGAGCGTCGACAGATCGCTCGACAGCAAAAAGGCATTCGATCCGGTAATGAATATGTCGTACTGCTCGGATGCGTGGAGGCTGTTGATCGCACGCTCAAAACCGTCGCACATCTGAACTTCATCGATAAGCAGAAAGTTTTGTTTGCCGGACACTCGATGCTCTTTTACATAGGCGAGCAGCGCGTGATACTCGAGCAGATTCTCGAACTCATCGAGGTTGTAGTTGATATGGATGACATTCGAATTGGACAGATTTGCCTCCACGTAATCGCGGAGGGCCTCGAGCAATTTTGATTTACCGCTACGACGGATGCCCGTGATGACCTTGATGTCCGGCACGCCAATAAGGCTCGTCAACGTGTCCATATATGACGTTCTATTGATGAGTTTCATTGGGGCCTCCTCGCGGTCTTTTATCGCTATTCCTCAAAATTGAAAAATTTTCAGTTTTGAGGAATAGGCTCTATAGCGAATATACCTCGCGAAAGACCGAGCTGCCTTAATCCTATTCCTCAAAAACGAAAATTTTTCCGTTTTGAGGAATAGGGCGCTGGCAACCCATTCCCCAGATAGGCGAAACCCTCCCCGGCACAGGCCGAGGAGGGTCTTGTTGTCATGTCTATCTTTGGGCGCGAACGCCCCGCGCTACAGCCCGCGAATTCGTACGGCCTCGGGCGGAAACTCCTGCTCGCCGGCATCGGTCTTAATGGTCGCGCGGCCCCAGATGTCCAGGCCTGCAAACACACCGACCGCAAGCGGCAGGCCGTTGGGCGACACCGCCGCAACTTGGCGGCCCAGCAGCGGCACCATGTCGAAGTACTCGCCCAGCACGGGAGCCAGCGGCCCTGCGGCGCCTTGCGGCGTGTTGGCAACAACCGCCCAAGCGCCCACGCGGGCCAGCACGGCGGCGGCCAGCGTCTCGACCAGCGCTTCGTCAGCCACGTCCACACCAAGCTCGCCCAGCGCCGAACGCTCAATATCCACCGTCACGGCACCGAACATGCCCGCAGCAGCGGCACCGCCGTTCACGGCAACACGCGCGAGCGACGTCTCAAACGCAGGCGCACCGCACACGATATCGCTCGGCCACTGGATACCCACCTTACCGGCAAGGCCCAACCCCGGCGTCGAAGCCGTGCCCACGAGCGCGTCCATCATGCCCATCGCAGCCACAAACGGCAGGCCGTGGAAGGCATGCATGTTCACGTCCGGGCGCACGATCAGCGAAAACATCAGCGATGCATCGCCCGCGCTCCACGCGCACCAGCCCGCGGACATGCCCTCGCGGCCCGCGTCGCGCGCCGCGTCGAGCTCGGTGCCAGCGGCAACAGCATTCATCTCGATCATCTACATACGCCCCAATTCGCCCACGATATGGCCCACGCGGTCCTCGGGCTCCTTGACCTCGACACCGTTGTAGCGGAAGAACCGCGCCGGGTCGTGCATCAGGTCCTCGAGCGGCACCAGCACAAAATCGCGTTCGCCGATCAGCGGATGCGGCAGGCGCAGCTTTTTGCCGCCGTGGGTCTCGCCGTCCATCCACAGCAGGTCCAGGTCGATGGTGCGCGGACCGTTGGCCTTGGCCTTTTTGGAGCGGTCGCGCCCCAGCTCGGCCTCGATCTTCATAAGCTCGTCGAGCAGCACCAACGGCGCCAGCTCGGTCTTGATCTCGATGACGGCGTTGGCAAACGCGTCCTGGCGCGTCTCGTAGGCCGGCTCGCTCTCGTAAATCTTGGAGGAGTTGGACACGCAGGTGAGTGGAATCTCGGCGATCATCTCGCGTGCGGCGCGGATGTTGTCGCAGCGATGCCCCAGGTTGGAGCCCACGGCCACAAACGCGCGGCGCGGCTGCGGCTTGGCAACCGCCCAGTAACCGTTCAGGAACTGCGCAAAACCCGCGGCGTCGTGCACGCGCACGATGTTGGCACCGGCCTGGATGGCGCCCAGGCACACGCCAAACGTGGCGGCATCGCGCTCGGCGGCCTCGGTCACGCCCGAGACGGCGCCCACAAAGCGCTTGCGCGACACGGCGCACATGAGCGGGTAGCCCAGCGACGCCATCTTGGCAGTCTCGCGCTGGATGACGATGTCCTCGTTAGCCGACTTACCAAAGCCCGGGCCAGGATCGATGCAGATGCGGTCGCGCGACACGCCGGCATGGATGAGCGTGCGGGCCTGGTCGGACAGAAAGCCC
>DBGBJN010000084.1:0-3215 GCA_048449885.1 Collinsella sp. | reverse complement strand
GCTCTCGGGCGCTGGCATCGATGCGGGAGCGCTCGCCTGCGCCACCTGCCTGGGCGCCGGCATCATGACCATCTGCATGGGCATCTTCGCCAACCGCCCGCTCGCCTGCGCGTCGGGCTTAGGCGTCAACGCGATGATCGCTGGAATCACCACCACCGTCTGCGGCGGTGACTGGCACGTGGCCATGAGCGTCATCTTCCTTGAGGGCGTCGTCATCTTGCTGCTCGTGCTTTGTGGCCTGCGCGAGGCCATCATGGACGCCATCCCGGTTGTCCTGCGTCACGCCATCTCGGTGGGTCTGGGCCTGTTCATCGCCATGATTGGCCTGTGCGATGCCGGCATTATCACCGCTGGCGCCGGTACACTCGTCGGTCTGGGCGACATCACCTCCCCCACCTTCATCGTCGGCATCATCTCCATCCTGGTGACAGTCGCCCTCGCCTGCCGCAACGTCCCCGGCTCGCTGCTCATCGGCATCGTCGTCGCCGTCATCGCCGGTATCCCCCTAGGTGTGACCCAGGCTCCGACCGGTATCATCGCCCCGCTCGACTTCTCGAGCATCGGTGGCCCCATCGCCGACGCCGGCGGCGTGCCTGCCATCGTCAAGGTCCTTACCGACCCCGCGCTCCTCGTCATCTCGTTCTCGTTGCTCATGAGTGACTTCTTCGACACCATGGGCACCGCGATGGCCGTGGCCAAGCAGGGCGAGTTCCTCACCGACGACGGCAACGTCGAGAATATCAAGGAGATTCTGATCGTCGACTCCGCCGCCGCTGCTGTGGGCGGTTTCATGGGCGTCTCCTCCATCACCACCTTCGTCGAGTCCACCTCTGGCGCTGCCGACGGTGGCCGCACGGGCCTCACCTCCGTCACCACCGGCGTGCTGTTCATTCTCGCCGCGTTCTTCTCCCCCATCGTCACCATCGTTTCCAGCGCCGCCACCTGCGGTGCTCTGGTCTACGTCGGCTACCTCATGATGAGCGAAGCCTCCGAGATCGACTGGTCCGACGTGTCGCAGGGTTTCCCGGCGTTCATGATTGTCGCCGGCGTGCCCTTCACCTACTCCATCTCTGCCGGCATTGGCCTGGGCTTCATCGCCTACGTGATCGTCGCGCTCTTTAAGGGCGAGGCCTCCAAGATCAAGCCGCTTATGTGGATCGCAGCCCTTGCCTTCCTCGTCTACTTCTTCGTGGCGTAACGGCATAGTCTGCTAAAGCAAAAACAACAAGGCGCGGAATCGCATCGAGCGGCTCCGCGCCTTTCTTTTAGCGTCTGCCCCCGTGCCAGCGTGCGACAATTGAGGCTGTCAATATCACAACACCGAGAGAAGCCTGCCTTGGAAGCGCATCATAAGCAGATAACCGTTTATTCAGAGTGTGCGGAAGGCGCGCCCGTCATCTACCTCCCCGTGGTTATGGGCGACGGTAGTGAAGTCTACGAGCGCTGCCGAGAGCTCGACTGCCCGCCGTTCACCCTTGTCGCCATTGGAGGGCTCGATTGGAATCGCGAGCTGAGCCCCTGGGAATGCGACGGAACTATACAAGATGCCGAGCCCTTTGGCGGACAGGCTGCTGGTTTTCTTGACGAGTTGTTGAAGCAGATAATCCCCCAGGCCGAATCATCGCTCCCGCAACCGCCCGCCTGGCGCGGCGTTGCCGGCTACTCGTTGGCGGGTCTTTTTGCACTGTGGGCACTTTGGCAAACAGATGTTTTTGAGCGCGCAGCGAGTGCATCGGGGTCGCTGTGGTTCCCCAGCTTTATCGACTACGCGCGCGAGCGCACGATGACGGCTACGCCCGACGCCGCCTATCTGTCGCTCGGTAAAAAGGAAACCAAGACGCCCAACCGCATGATGCGGCACGTACTCGACGATACGCGCGCGATGGAAGAGCTGTTTATCGAGCGCGACATCCCAACAACGCTGGAGCTCAACCCCGGCAATCATTTTGCCCAAACTGACCTGCGCATGGCGCGCGGCATCCACTGGATACTGACGCATTAAAAATGGCGTCCACGCGTACGCACGGGCGCCATTTTTTGATTTAGCTGAACACAACTACTATTCGACAGTCTCCTCGAGTTCAGATACGGCGGGCGTCGAGGATTGGGACATGGAAGTCCTTTCATGATGGAAGGGCGTTCAGACATATCGGATAACCTGCCCGAACGATACGATCCGAACCATTGTACGTGATACGCCATGTCTCGCACGCGCCGCCACCTGCAAACGGTAGCGTTACTTCCAAACGCGCTCGGCAATGCGCTTGACCAGCGCGATCTTTGCCCACTGTTCGTCCTCGGTCAGTTTGTTGCCAATCTCACAGCTGGCAAAGCCGCACTGGGGCGACAGGTACAGGTTCTCGAGCGGCACATACTTTGCGGCCTCGTGGATACGTTCGACGATGGCATCCTCGTCCTCGAGCTCAGCGGCCTTGGTGGTCACCAGGCCCAGCACGACCTTCTTGCCGGGAGCAACATACTTGAGCGGCTCAAAGCCACCGGCGCGCGGCGTATCGAACTCAAGGTAGAACGCGTCGACGTTCTCATGTGCGAACAGGTACGGCGCAATGGGATCGTAACCACCCTCGAAGGCATACGTGGAGTGATAGTTGCCGCGGCACACGTGCGTGTTGATAACCAGATCGTCGGGCTTGCCCGCGATGGCGGCATTGTTGAGCGCCACGCCCAGCTCGCTCACCTTTTGCAGGTCAACCGGGCTCATGCCGGTCTTGGACACAAAGTCGGTATCGCAATAGATGCCCCAGGTGCAGTCATCAAATTGGATGTTGCGGCAGCCTGCTGCGTACAGGTCGGCGATCACCGTGCGATAAGCGGCCGCAATGGCGTCGGCAAGTTCCTCATCGGTCTTATAGACAGCGCGCAGGCTCTCCTGCTGGCCGTCGCAGCGATCGAGCGTGACCTCAGAGAACGTCTGGATCGGCGCCGGAATGGTCTGGCGTGCGACCTGGCCCTCCCCCTCAAGCGCCTTGACGAACTTAAAATGCTCGACGAACGGGTGGTTCTCGCCGCTAATGGGACCAGTAACCACGGCGGTGTCGGCCGTCGTCTCCTCATCATGGAACATATAACCCGTGCGTGAGGTGCGGCGCTCAATGCCGTTAAGGCCCCACATAAAATCGAGGTGCCAGTAGCTGCGGCGGAACTCGCCATCGGTGATCACCTGCAGGCCGGCGGCCTTCTGCTTGGCCACCAAA
>DBGBJN010000083.1:0-6727 GCA_048449885.1 Collinsella sp. | reverse complement strand
CCCGGGATATCGGCAATCGTCGAGGCGATCATACCCGCCGTCAGCGACTCAGCCGTCGAAACCGTCACGCCCCGAGCGCTCGCGCGCTCGACAATATCACGCGCCAGCTCCTCGTTATGTGCGGAAATCTGCTCAAAAGAGTCCGTCATACCCACCAGGACCTAGACCGAAAAGACGATCTTGCGGCAGTTCCAGAAGTACTGGGCGCCCGAGATAACGGTCAGGACAACGGCAACGGCGTACAGGAAGCGCGACACCGAGTAGATGCCGAGCGTCAGCGCCACCGGACCAAGGTGCAAACCGGCCATAGCAAAAACGCACAGGTAACCGCAAATGGAGACCATCGTGGTTGCCGTCTTGTACTTGCCGAGCTTATCGGCCGCAACGACCACACCGGCCGCACTCGCAACCATGCGAAGGGCGCTCACCAGCAGCTCACGGAACAGGATAATGAACACGGACCACACGGTTACCGCGCCAAAATCCAAGAACAGCAGCAGGGCCGAAAACACGAGCAGCTTATCGGCGATGGGGTCCAAGAATTTACCGAAGTCGGTGATCTCGTTGCGCGAACGCGCCAGATAACCGTCGACCTTATCGGTGCACGACAGGATCACATACAGAATGAAGGCAGCGGCGGCGAGCGGGCCGTCGAAGGTGCTCCAATCCGTACCGGCAACACTCGTGTGAGAAAGCGCCGACACGATCATGAACACCGGGATAAAGACGATGCGAACGCACGTCACGATGTTGGCGGGCGTCCAGACACTCGTCAGTTCCTTATTGCTCTCGTTAGCCACGACGCTCTCCTACTCCACAACATGACCGATAAGCTCATAGCAGAAGCTATCGGTAAACTCGACGGTCAGAATATCGCCCACGGACGCCTCGCTGGCGTCCAGATGCACCGCGCCATCGGAATCGGGCGCCTGGAACCAGGCATGGCCGATCAGCTCGGCGCCATCCTCGGTCTCTTCGATACCGTCGACGATTACCTGGGCGCGCTCGCCCACATGTGCGGCGGTGGCGGCAAAACCGAGCGACTCGGCCAGGTCCATGGCCTCCTGGGCGCGCTCGAGCTTGACCTCTTCGTCGACCTGGCCCTCCATCTTAGCGGCCAGGCTGCCCTCCTCCTGCGAGTAGGCAAAGACACTCGTGTAGTCAAAGCCGACGGTGTCCATAAAGTCGATAAGATCGCGGAACTCGTCGTCGGTCTCGGTCGGGAAGCCGACCATGGCCGTGGAACGAATCACGATGCCGGGGATGCGCTCGCGAAGGTCGCGGAACAGATCCTCGAGCTCCTGGCGCGAACCGGAGCGACGCATGGCCTTGAGGATGCGCGCGTCGCAGTGCTGCACGGGGATATCGATATAGGGCAGCACCTCGGGCGTATCGCGAATCGTCTCGATGAGTTCGTCAGTCATGCCCTCGGGCTGCAGATAGAGCACGCGGACCCAGACGTTGTGCGGGCGCACGGCCTCGGCGACGGCACGCAGCAGCTGCGCCAGATTGCGCGGCGAGCCATCGGCGACGTCCTCGTCGGCAAAGTCGGTACCCCAGATGCCCGTGTCCTGGCCGATCAGCACGATCTCGCGCACACCGCCGGCAACCAGGTCGCGCACCTCGGAGATGATGCTCTCGGCATTGCGCGAATGATAGCGACCGCGAATATAGGGGATCATGCAGAAGCTGCAGAAGCGGTTGCAGCCATCGGAAATCTTGACGTAGGCGACAGCACCCTCGACGGTACGTTTGACCTGCGGGATATAGGCAGCAATCTCGCGCTCGACGCCCAGCACGCCATCGATGACCGCCACGATGCCGTCTTCCTCATCGGCCTTCACAAAGGCAGCGACCTCGGGCAGCTCGTCAGGCAGGTCATCGCCATAGCGCGACGGCACGCAGCCGCACATGACGATGGGGCAAGAACGAACGCCGTCCTGAACCTCGTTGGCGAGCTCGAGCGTGGTCTCGATGCTCTCGGACGTTGCGGAGGCGAGGAACGAGCAAGTATTGACGATGGCGATATCGGCATCCTGCGGGTCGAATGCCTCCTCGTAGCCCGCGGCGGTCAAAAGAGAACGCATGCGGTCGGTGTCAACCTCGTTCTTAGCGCACCCGAGGGTGATGTAGAGCACGGAGCCCAACGGTGTATCCATGTTGGAGAGCAGTCCTTTCGATTGATATTAGCGGTAGTTGGTGAACTGCAGCGGCTGGCCGTAGTCCTGGTCGCGCAGGAACTGGATCACGGTCTGCAACGCGTCCTTCGAAGCAGAGGAAACACGCAGCTTGTCGGCCTCGATGGTCACCTTGACCTTGAGCTTTTGATCCTTGATGTCCTTGTTGATCTTCTTGGCGGTCGCCTGGTCGATACCCTCGACGATATGGCCGAGCACGCGCACGGTGCCGCCCGATGCCGCCTGCGGAGCATCCCACGAGACAGCCTTGAGGTCGATGCCGCGCTTGATGAGCTTGGAGCTCAGCACGTCGACAATCTGTTTGGAGACAAAGTCGGCCGGGGCGTTGATCGTAAAGAGCTTGTCGCCCTTCGAAAGCTCGATCGTGGCGCCGGAATCCTTAAGGTCATAGCGCTGGGAAATCTCGCGCGTGGTCTGCTGGAAGGCGTTGTCGACCTCTTGCATGTTGACCTCGGACACGACGTCGAAGCTGGAATCTTTAGCCATGATGTTTCCTTTCGCGTACGAGCGGCCTAGTAGCTATCGTACGAATTGTCGGTAGAATCGGTGGGTGTCTGACCGTCAGTTGCGGTATCGGCGCCATCCGTGGACTGGGCATCGGTACCGTCGGTAGTATCGGTACCATCGGTGGTGTCGGTACCATCAGAACTTTCACCATTCTCGGAATCAGACGTCTCCTTCTTGGGAACGGTGATCGTCACACGCGCCACGCCCGAGGTCTTGGTATCGTAACGAACCTTTTCACCGTTCTTGGTAACGGTGACATCGGAAGGCTTGGACGTGGTGATCTCGATCGAAGACTCGGGCGTGTACTCCTGCTCAAAGGGGCCAGTCGCCTGGGCGCCATAGACCGACTTGCCGTCAACCTTGACCTCAATCCACGCGGTCTTTCCCTTGGCAACGGAGACTTTGACCTTCGTGACCTCGTTCTCTTCCTTCTTGGCCGTCGTCTTGGTGGCGTCCGAATCAGTCGACTCATCCGTCGCCTCATCGGTGTCTTCATCCTCGTCGACCGTTTCGGACTTCTTAGAAGACTTCTTGGTCGTCGTCTTGGTGGCAGCGGGCGTCTCGGGCGTGGTCTCGGGCGTCGAAGATGCGCAGCCGCGCAGAAGCACCACGATGAGCACAATCAGCAGCAACACCACGGCACCGATGCCGGCGTAGACGATACGCGGATCGAGCCCGTTGTTTTGAGGAGTACGGGATCCGCCGCGTCCACGACCGGAACTGCTGCGGCCGCCTCCCTGAGGCATACGACCGCGATTGCTATCGGAACGGCCGCGATAGCCGCCCTGGCCCTGAAGGCTGCGCTGACCCGAGCGGGGCGCAAGCTCACCGCGGCCTTGATAGCCACGCTGGCCCGAACGCGAAGCCGAAGAGCGCTGGCTATACGGCTGTGATTGAGAGCGAAGACGCGGCGTCACCTGCGTGGTATCGGCATCCGCATAGCCACCGCGAGAGCGTCCCATAGAGGCGCCACGGTAACCGCGATCGGAATAGCCGCCGTCGCCATAGCCGACACGAGGGTCACGCGCCACACCGCGGGCAGCGGGAAGTGCACGGTCCTCGGGCATCGGCGTACTGCGGAACCGGTCACGCTGCGAGCGAATCTCCTCGCCCGAACCCGTCTCAGTAATATAACCGGCCTGTTGAGGACGCTGTCCATAGCGGGTCGAACGACCGCCCTGAACCATCAGGAAGCGCCCGTTATCGACCGAGGAGCGCGAATTGACGTAGCCGGCGGCGTCCTGAAAACGACCGCCCTGCTGGGACGTCTCGCGTTCGTATGCCATCAGGTCGTCAAAGTAGGCATTGACGACCTCGCGCGGATTGAGGCCCAAAAAGCGAGCATAGCTCGAAATCATGCCCTGCGCATAGCCGCGCGGCGGCATCGAAGCAAAGTTACCGGTCTCGAAAAACTCGATGATCTGCGGCCTGATTTTGATGGTGTTGGCGACCTGCTGAATGGAAAGGCCCATTCGGCGACGCTGCTCGAGCAGCATGTCACCAAAGCGTGCAGCCATCAGAATCCTCCAAACTCACGATCTTCACGTGCCATCTCGGCGTCGACAGACTCCAGCGCGGCAAGCCCCTCCTCGTCCAACAGGACCTCGCGCGGCTTGGAACCGTCGGGCGGGCCGACGACACCCTTTTCTTCCAGCATATCCATAATACGCCCGGCACGCGCATAGCCAACCTTCAGACGACGTTGCAGGCCAGATGTGGAGCCAAGCTGCGATTCCACCACAATATGGGCGGCTTCCCAAATGAGCGGATCATCGTCTTGCGGCTCGGCGACTCCGGTGCGGACAATGCCGCCGCCACCCGCCATGGACATGGAAGCAGGCGCCACGGCAGACAGGATCTCCTCGTGGTAGTCGGGCTCGCTCTGCGACTTGACGAACTCGACAATCTCGTTGATTTCGTCGTCCGAGACAAAGCAGCCCTGGATACGGCGGGGCTTGCCCCAGTCGACCTTGGAGAACAGCATGTCGCCCAAACCGGTGAGCTTTTCGGCACCCATCTGGTCGATGATGACGCGCGAGTCGATGCCCGTGGCGACGTTAAAGGCGATGCGGTTGGTGATGTTGGCCTTGATAAGGCCCGTCACCACGTTAGAGCTCGGGCGCTGCGTGGCCACGATAAGGTGGATACCGGCGGCACGGCCCAGCTGAGCAATACGCACGATCGAGGCCTCGACATCCTTACCGGCGACCATCATCAGGTCCGAGAGCTCGTCAATGATGATGACCAAGTAGGGCATCTTTTGCGGCGGGTTATCGTAATGCTCAAACTCGCCGGCGGCCTGCTTTTCGTTGTAGGTCGAGATCTTACGCACGTTAAGACGCTCGAAGACCTTCAGGCGACGCTCCATCTCGGACACGGCCCATTGCAGAGCGCTCGCGGCCTGCTTAGGCTCGGTCACCACGGGCACATAGAGATGCGGCAGGCCGTTATAGCCCGCAAGCTCGACGCGCTTGGGGTCGACCATGATCAGGCGAACGTCCTCGGGAAGGGCGCGCATGAGCAGGGTCGTGATGATGGAGTTGATCATCACCGACTTACCGGAACCCGTGGTACCGGCAATCAACAGGTGGGGCATCTTAGCAAGGTCGGCGACAACCGGCGTGCCCTCGGCATCGCGGCCGATGGCGAGCTCGAGCGGACCGCCCTTCACATAGGGCAGCACGTCGCCCAGGTTGACGTTCTGGCGCTTGCGGTTGGGAATCTCAATGCCCACGAGCGAGGTGCCGGGGATCGGGGCAAAGATACGTACCGACTGGGCAGCGAGCGAAAGCGCGATATCGTCCTCGAGGCTCGAAATCTTGCTCACGCGCTCGCCCTCACCAGGCTGCAGCTTAAAGGTCGTCACCGTGGGGCCGGCGATCCAGCCGACCACGCGGGCACTGCGGCCAAACTCAAGCAAGGTGGATTGCAGTGACTCGGCAGTCTGTTCCAGCTCCTTGTCAGATGACGCGGAGGACGCCGACTGCGGGTTGGCGTGCAGGATCTCGAGCGGCGGAAGCTTGAGGCCGTCCTCTTCTTCGCCCTCGTTATCCGCGGGGGCATTGACCGCTCCCCCATCGCTAGGAGTAGGCGCCTCGGCAGCGCCCGCGACAGCCGTATCGGCAACCTTGGGATGCTTCAAGAAGTCGGGAATCTGAGGTGTTGCCGAGACAGGACTCACGGCAAACGGCGGCTCGGACTCGTCGATCTTATCGGGGTCGTCTTCCATCGAAAGCTGGCCGGTTACCTGTTCGCGCTTAGCATGGCGACGCGGCAGCAAAGTTGTCTTTGCGGTCTCAATCGGAGCCTCGTCGTCCTCGTCATCGCCCTCGGTAAGCTCAATCTCGCTATCGGACCAAGACGGGTCGGGCTCGCTTGTATTCAACTTGGGCGTGGCCTTGCCCTTCTTGACATGACGGCGCGGCAGCAGCGTCGTCTTAGCGCGCTCGGCCTCCACGGCATCGGATACGTCGACAAACGGATCCTCGTCCTCGTCGTCATCGTCCAAAACCGGGTCCACATCGTTGCCCATGACCGTGGTCACGGCAGCATCGGAGCCCTTTTGACGAAGAATGCTCAGGTGCGGACGGGCAACGCCGGGCACCGACAGGGCTTCGTCGTCACCCCACGGGCTCGCGTTAACATCGGCACGACGGCGCTCGGCAAAATCGGCCGCGCGGTCGCGAGCAGAGCGCAGCACGCCACCCACCGAAAAGCCGATGATGACAAAACCAACGACGGCCAGACCCAACAGGACCACCATCGCGATAGGCTTACCCAGGGCATTCTGCAGCGCACTCGCAATAAACGCACCGATGTAGCCACCCGAGGCGGACAGATTTTGCGGCGTGAACATAAGGTCACACGAGTCGCTCGTACCCGGCACCATCAGCGAAAGAATGGAGACAACGGTGATAAAGACCACGGCTCCGCCCGCGACCGAGCGCACGTTGAGCGGCGAGTCCTCGCCTAAAAAGAGCGTGGCGGCAAACAGCAAAATGACGATCGGCAGCACGTAGGCG
>DBGBJN010000082.1:0-10975 GCA_048449885.1 Collinsella sp. | reverse complement strand
GACGCGCTCAAGCCCAACCTGGTGCAAACGCTCGAGGGCACGCCCGCGTTTGTCCACGGTGGCCCCTTTGCCAACATTGCTCATGGCTGTAACTCCATCATGGCCACGCGTATGGCGATGCGCTTTGGCGATGTCGCCATTACCGAGGCCGGCTTCGGCGCCGATCTGGGCGCCGAAAAGTTCCTCGACATTAAGTGCCGCATGACGGGCGTTCGCCCCAGCGCCGTCGTGGTCGTTGCGACCGCTCGTGCGCTGAAGTACAACGGTGGCGTCGCCAAGGCCGACCTCAACGAGGAGAACCTCGAGGCACTCAAGGCTGGCATGCCCAACCTGCTGCGTCACGTCGACAACATCCAGAACGTTTATGGTCTGCCCTGCGTGGTCGCCATCAACCGCTTCCCGACGGACACCGAGGCCGAGCTTGCGCTCATCGAGTCCGAGTGCCAGAAACTCGGCGTCAACGTTAAGCTTTCCGAGGTCTGGGCCAAGGGCGGCGAGGGCGCGCTCGAGCTTGCCGATGAGGTTATGCGTCTGATTGAGCAGCCGAGTGAGCTCAAGTTTGCCTATGAGGACGGCGCTGATGTCGCCGACGCCCTCGAGGCCGTTGCCACCAAGGTCTACCGCGCCGACGGCGTTGACTTTACGCCGGCCGCCAAGCGCCAGCTCGCCGAGCTGCGCGAGAACGGCTTTGGCAACCTGCCGGTATGCGTGGCCAAGACGCAGTACAGCTTTAGCGACAACGCCAAGGCCCTGGGCGCTCCCGAGAACTTCCGCATCACGGTGCGTGAGCTCAAGGTTTCCGCCGGCGCCCACTTTGTGGTCGCACTGACTGGCAGTGTTCTGACCATGCCGGGCCTGCCCAAGGTCCCTGCGGCCGAGAACATCGACGTCGACAACGATGGCAACATCACCGGCCTGTTCTAAGTCTGCTGTCCATAGCTGCTAGCCCGCCCCGCCGTGCCCACAAGGCCCGGCGGGGCTTTTTGATCCTTAGGCCCGCGCATGTCTTGTAGATACCGACGGACTCTGCCCATCATAGGCTTTTGCGCTGGTAGAATGCATGGATAACTTGATGCTTACGGGCGACGGAAAGGAATCGTTGCATGGACCAGGATAAGACGACCGTAATGGGTGGCTACGGCTCCCCGCGGACGGGCAATGGCGCCGATGAGACCCGCGTCGTGCCGAATCCCGGCTACGCTGCCCCCGATACGACGCAGGTGTCGGCCGATCCCACGCGCGTTGTGAATTACGGAAACGCAGCGCAGGACCCGCATGGTGTCTCATCGCAGAACCCCTACGGCAACGCGGCGGTAGACCCTTATGATGACCTGCTGCAAAATCCCATTCCACAACCTCAGCAGACGACATATATGCCGCGCACGGCACAGCCGCGCTACGAGTCGCGTGACCGGTATGCGCGCGAGCCGTATCGTGAGTATCCCAAGTCCATCCCTCAGTATGGCGAGGACGAGGAGAAGAAGCCTTCGCGTTCGTCGAGCGTGATCAAGAAAATCCTGATCGTGCTGGCGATCTTCTTTGCCCTGTCGGTTGTGTTTGCCATCGTGTCGGGCATGCTCAACAAGCGGGGCGCCACGACTGATACCACAGCCGAGCAGACCGAGACTACCCAGTCCGGCACTGTCGACCTGAGCGATATCCCGGGTCAGTACTGGTCCAACGCCAAGAAGCTCCTCAAGTCGCGCGGGGCCGATCTTTCGAATGCCGTGATTCTGACCGACGACGGCTCGACGCCCGTTGTCGATGCCAATTGGGTCGTGACGTCTGCCTACTATAACGACAACGGTAACCTCGAGATTCAGCTCACGCGCAAGGGCAGCTCGTCGGGTAATGCGTCCGGCGACCAGGGCGGCGCGGACAGCTCGAGCTCCAACACTCTGGAGGACCTGAGCAACAAGGCGCAGGAGCTGGGGGATAAGGTCCAAGAGCTGGGCGGCACGGCTCAGAACCTCGGCGATACCGCACAGAACCTGGGCGATATGGCAACGAACGCCTGGGATGCCCTGCAAAACGGCATTTCGGGCGCGCAGGGGAACTAGCGGCCGAGCGGCTAGAGCCTTAGCAGCTCAAACAAAAACGGGGCGCAGGATCGCGTGACCGGGCGCGTAGGCGCGTTGGTCGGCGGTCCTGCGTCCCGTTTTGCTGTCGATCACAGCTGCTCGGCCGGCCGGTCGGGCGAGCTAAAGCCGGAGTCAAATGTGACGACGCACGAGACATCGGGCCGGCGCTCGTGCACGATGCGCGTGACGAGCTCCAGCAGCTCCTCGTCGGATATGTCAAAGCCGTCGGGACGCACCAGGTCAAACGAAACGAACCCGTCGTGCTCGTGCAGGTCGTGGATGGAGAGCGTGGGGTCGATTTGCGCTATGCCGCGCTTGACCCAGCCACGCAGGTCGTCGCCGGTGGTGGCGATGGGGTCGCAGTGTAGCGTGATGTCGATGCCCATCTGATGCTTGATGTCGTGTTCGATGGTGTCCAGGATCTCGTGATGTTCAAACGCATCGCCCTCGCCGGGCATTTCCACGTGTGCGCTGGCAAATTGCCGACCGGGGCCGTAGTCGTGCACCATCAGGTCGTGCGTGCCTAGGACCTGCGGATACGACATGATCTTGTCGCGGATTGCCTGGACGAGCTTGGGGTCGGGCGCTTGCCCCAACAGCGGGCTGATGGCGTCGCGCACCAGGCCCATGCCGCTGATGCAGATGAAGATGCCCACGCCCAGGCCTGCCCAGCCATCGAGGTCAAAGCCGGTCGTCTGCGAAATAAGCGCTGCGGCCAGGACCGAGGCCGAGGTAATGACGTCGTTTTTGGAATCCTGCGCCGTGGCGATAAGCGTCTCGGAATCGATGCGGTTGCCCAGCGTGCGGTTGAACGCCGCCATCCAAAACTTGACGAGCATGGACAGGATAAGGGCTGCCATGGAGAGCGCCGAATACGCGGTGGGGGAGGGCTTGATGATCTTGGTGACCGACTCCAGGATCAGGTTGATGCCGACGGCGCAAACGAGAACGGCGACAAACAAGCCGGCGAGGTACTCGTAGCGGCCGTGACCATAAGGGTGCCCCTCGTCGGCCGGGCGGCTGGCAAGGCGGAATCCGAGCAGGCTCACGATGTTGCTCGAGGCGTCGGAAAGGTTGTTGAAGGCGTCGGCGATAAGCGAGACGGAGCCCGCGAGCAGACCGGCTATGCCCTTGGCCAGGCACAGTGTGATGTTGAGGCCAATGCAGATGAGGCTTGCGGCAAAACCCGCGTTGGTGCGGCAGGAGCTATCGACCGGCTCGCTTTCGCTGCCGGGAACAAGCGTATGTACCAGCCGATTTACAAATAGCATAACGATCGTCCTCACAATCATGTTTAAGGGGATAGTGTAGCTCGCACAGACGCAACGTGTACCGATGCTCAGAAAATGCAGCAATGGTCTGCCGGCGCTAACGGGCGCGAGGCGGAGGGGGCGACTGCCCACGCGCGTTCGAGTTCACTGCGCCTTCCCGTTCGACCGAGTGCTCCATTTTGGGCCACATGGGTATGGGCACGCGTCGATTTGCTCGACATACTTAATGTCGACAGCCCTGTGCAAAGGAGGACGTTTCCATGGACGAGATGTTTGCCATAAAATGCCAAAACTGCGGCGGCCCCATGTATTCGCACCAGGCAAAGCGCAGCTTTGAGTGCGCCTATTGCGAAACGGTTATTCCGTGGCAAGCGGACGCCGGGGAGCCCAAGAGCGCCCTGGGTATCCGTCATACGCCGCTGACGGTGGTTGACGGGCTGCTCAAGCTCACGCACGTCTCGCAGCTCGAGCGCCCAGAGGACCTGGACTGGTATTTCTTCAATGCGCACTGGCGCAACCAGTCGGTTCTGGAGCATCTGCTGTGGGAGGACCGCGGCACGGCGCAGGAGTTCCAAGAGGCGACGCACGTGAGCATTCCCTGCCCCTTCTGCGGCGCGTCCTTTGAGGGGTCATCGACCCAGCGCGTGTTTGAGTGCCCGTCATGCGGCAATAAGATCGGCGTTGCCGACCTGCTTAAGCCAGGGACGTTTAGCAAGCGCCTGACCATGGGCGTTGGCGCGGAGTATGTACCCGAGCAGGGTATTCCCTGCGAAATCTCACCGCAGCAGGCACGTGCCAACGCGCTGCAGCTGGTGCGCCAGTACCCCGACGCCTTTGCCGGTCACGACGTGGAAGACGCGATTCAAAACGACATGATGCTCTTCTACTTCCCCATGGCGCTGGCGGACCTGCGCATGATGGCGTCCTTCCCGGGCAAGGGCCTGAGCAAGGAGACCCTGGTGTACTACGAGGTGCTCGACTGGGCGTATCCGCGGGCAAACTACCTGGACGTTCGTCTTATGGGCATTTTGGAGCCGTGGGACTTTGCTAAGGTTGGGCCGTTTGACCCGGCCATGCAGGAAGGCGACTTCCGCGTTGTCTCCGTCGATGCGTCTACCAAGGACCAGGTGGTCATTGATAAGCTGGCGCTGGATATCGCTGGCAACGATGCCGAGGCGGTGCTGGGGCTCAATAAAAAGAGCATCCGCACGTGGGCGCGCAAGGCTCGCAAGCACAAGGACGGCCTGGTGATGGTGCCGGTCTACTTTGTCGATCGTCCGGCGACGGACAGCCGCGATGGCGAGCAGGTGCGCATTGCCGTGAACGGCCAGACGGGTCGCGCGGCCGCGGTGGTGTTTAGCGACAAGCGCGAGACGCATGTGGTGGCACCGCTCAATCGCAACGTGATGCTGTCGAGCGAAAGCACCGTGCACGCCACGCCCATCGAGGTCAAATACGTTAAATCGCCGTTCCTATACCAGATCGTGCGTCGTGGAGGCGGTGAGCAACCGCGTCAGGTGGCAGCGGTGGCCGAGGGCTCCTACCGAGAGGAGAAGCCCAAACGCCGCGGTCTGCTGGGTGCGCTATTTGGGAAGTAGGGGAGTGGCGCCGGGGTGTCGGGCTGCATCACAAGGTCATTAGATGAATTTAAAAGTGCTGGGAACGTGCTACCATTGCCGATAGCCTTAATCTCGTAGAAGCGGAGGCCGGATTATGGGTTTTGCGGATCAGCAGCTTCAGATTCAGGTACCGTATTCTCCTGACGACACGTTTAATGCCTTGAAGGCAGCTATGGAAAAGCTGCCTAAAGTAAAAGTTGATAGCGCATCGCCCGCAACAAGAACAGTTGCAGCCGAGATTGGTATGAGCCTTTGGTCCTGGGGTGAAAATATCAGTATTTCGGTTGTTCCAGTTGAAGGCGGATCTGGCGTTACTGTCAACTCGTCATCTAAGGTCAGGACAAACGTATTAAACGGGGGCAAAAATGCAAAGAATATTGCCGAGATAGTCGATGCCCTATCGAAGGAGCTCGAGCAGTATCCGCAGGTTTCACAGACTATTGAGACGCTGGTGGATAGTGGTGATGTAGTTGCAAGGCCCGAGAGACTTGCAGCGCTGCGTGATAGTGGAGTACTTACCGAGGAAGAGTTTGCTGCAGAAAAGGCGAAAATCCTTTCGTAATTAGACACGATGGTTGGATTTGCTTTCTGTTATTGAACTTGTTTATACCAGGCTGAAAACATCGTGTGGAATAAAAGTGCGCAGTAGCCTCGCCTTATACGGCAATAGGGACCTCTTTGGGGCGCCCCGCCTTTGGTGCGTCGGTGAGTCGTGCCTCGATGGAAGTTTTGGACACCATGCGCTTGGTGCCGTCCTTCCAAGAATCCAGCAGCCCAGCATTTATCAGTTGCGATACCCTTGCCGTGCTAACGCCAAGCATACGTGCGGCATCCGCTGCGGTGACGGCGGGGATGTCGCCGAGCTCGCGGCTGACGGCCACGGCGATAATCTTGCCGCCGTGTTGTGGCTGGTGTCCAAAGTCCGGCGCGGGAAGATCGACGCCGCCCATAAGGTGATCGTCGACCATACATGCGAGAAAATCAGCGGCGCTTTCGACAGCGTCGTTTAGGTCGGAGCCAAACGTTCCCCCTCCGCCCAGCGAGCCACATGGCACAGCGTCGACAACGCCGTCCGAATCAAAGAACTCGAATTCCCATACGTAAAGCATGCAAGGCCTCCTCTAATGGCGAATAATACGAGGCGTACTCCTAGAAGCATTGCCAGTCGCATCGATGCGGCTGATCATGTCTATCTTAAAGCCTCGCGCGGACTCGAATTTCAATGTCGCCTAGCGCCTTCGTGCAGGATTCCCGAAGTGACTAAAATGTGACCATAGAGGCAGTTTTAGCGAATCCCATGGGAGTGACACGCATGGACAACAGCACCTTGTTGTTCCAGGACAAAGGTTCGGGCATGTTTAAAGACGTCAAGATCTAGCCTAACCGTATCGAGGTGCTCAAGAATGGTACTTTCGGCGGCAAGCATATCGAGATTGTCTACCTTAAGGACATCACGGGAGTCAACAGGATCAAGGGCCGCGACGTTTTTCTGCGCAACAGGTTGTTGACTGCCTGTGTCTTTAGCCTGAGTAGCCGTGCGAAGGCCCAGGAATTTGTGAACGCGCTGAACATAGTGATGTAGCTTATGGCGGCGTTCGGGCCAAGGTAAAAATTGGGGGCGCAGAACGGTGCTCTGCGCCCCTCATCGAGTCGATACGTCCGAAAGTGCCGGTTGGCCTATTCGCTAGCGTCCTTAGTGCTTTCGCGGTCGTTAACAAGCATTGCCGTGCCGGCGACCGTCGTCGCCACGGCGGCAGCGGCGAGCCCGGCGGCGATGCCAGAGCCGTCGCCCGTGTCGGCGAGCTTTCCGCCCAAGCCCTTGCCCTTGTTGCCCTTGCCGTTCTTGTCGTCGCTGCCCGCGTTGGCGCCAGTGCCGGTGCCGGCGCCGCCTGCACTGCCCGAGGCCGCTACGGTAAAGCTTGCGGCTCCGTCGGTGGCAAGCGTGTAGTTTTGCGCCGCGTCGCCCAACAGGCCTTTCGCACGCACCCAATACGTCCCCGCGGCAAATGCCTCGCCCTCGGCCATCGCCGTTCCCGGAGCGCCGTTCGCGTCGTGCACAAACTCGAGCTGGGCCGTGCAGGCATCGGTTTCGAGCTTGCCGTCGAGCGGCGCCGTGACCTTGGCGCGCACGTCTTCGCCGGCCTTAAGGCCTTCGAGTCCCTCAAAATGGGGCGTCAGCGCGCGTGGATTGATATCGATGGGCACGGAGCCCCGCAGCTCCGTAACGGTCTCGTTGCCCAGGGCATCGACATCCACATATTCGATGGCAAACGCATGGCCAGAAGCGGCCACGTTGAGTACGTTGCTGCTGTCGACAAGGCGGAAATGGCCCTCGCCAACGGTCTTGCCATCTTGGAGCGAGGCATCGCTCAGCGAGTCTCCATACGTCATGTGCATGCGGTCCGGGAGGCAGCATGAAACTGTTGGCTTGTGCTTCGCGTCGTAATTGCGTTGGTAGATGCTCCGGGCCAGTGCCGAATCGACAAAGTCGGACGCGATAATGCCAACGTGCTTGAGGCAATCTGACTTTGTTTTATCGCTGCCGCTGGGATTGATGTACTGGCTCTTGTACAGATGCTCGTTGACCACTCGCGCCGCGGTAAAAGGATTGCTTCCTTGTTTGTAATTCGTGCAACTGGTGTAGTTGATAGACCAGCAGCGTTCCAGGACTTGCACCTTGGCGCCATCATTGTCCTCGACGTCCACCTTGTTGCGCGTGAGATTGGTCGTCTCTCGCAGCGCCATATCGACCCAGCTAATCTTGTCGGTTCCGGTGCATTCAAAATGGTCCTGGGCGTATACCTTGGTGCAATAGGGCTCTTTGTCGCCCGCATTGCCCGTAGTCTCAAAGCCTCGCGCGTCTTGGACGAGGCACATCGACTGCCCGGAATGCGCCTTGATTTTGTTGTCCCATTGGGTGAGATCGAGGCCCCACGTGTGGCTGCTTACGCTGTTGCCGGCGAGTACAAATCGACGCAGCAGGACGATCTTTCCGCGCACCTCGTTCAGTGTGGGGATTCGGCTCGACGTGTAGAACAGATCGGGATTATCGTGCATAACCTTGGCGAAAGCCGTCGTAACGCTTTCGTCGGTAGCCTCGTCGTTGCCTCGTGACGCAAGCATGATGAGCGCTTCTGACGGGTTTTCGTTCAAAAATGTTTTGAAGTAACCGATGACATCGGAGAGATGCATAAAGCCCCCGTCTTTTTTGAGCAGGTAGCATCTTCCATGGTCGATACCGGGGTCGCCGTTCTCGTCGTTCCTTCCGAGTCGGATATCAAAATAGCGAATGCCTTCGAGCAACTGCGTCGGGATGTAATCCTGCTGGCACTTTGCTTGTGAGGATTGGGGCTCGGTGTCGTTGTCCACGCTGCAGGTGCCCGAATCATGCGTGCCCGGGATACTCAGCTCGTCGAGGTACTTGTTGTCGTCGACGTATTTCATCCAGCATGGTCCGTCGACGTAGCTGCTATACGTGGTCCAGTCGATACTTCTAACTGTGGTATTGATCTTGCCCATGTCGTAACCGACAAGTTCTAGCTCCCACGGAATGCTCTTACTCTTATGGCAGATCTTATTGTTGTCCTGGTCTTTGCCGTCCGATTCTATTGCCAGGTACTTAATGTCTTTTTTCTCGGTTTCTTTCTCGACCGTGCGGTCTCGAATGATATAGGTTCCGTTTGATTGACGTTCGAACGCAAAAGCGCGGCTGGGCTTGTTGTCGTACTCGCCGCCCCATACGTGGATGACCTTTCCATCTTTGTCCGAGTCGTCGTCGACCGACCAAATGCTGTAGCCCGTCTTTTTATGCTCTTCGAAATTGAGCAAGGTGCGGATAGCATACCAGTTTGTATCGTCATTCTTGGTCGTTACGTTCTCAAGGATGAGCTTGCTGGACGTGCCGTCGTTAAACAGGTGGCAGACGTTGCCGCGAACGTTGCCGTCTTGGTTGACGCTTGCGGTACGAAAATAGCCCGCGGGGCGAAGGCGAATGACGAAATTGTCGAGGCTGTCCGACGGTGCGGGTGTGTTGTCTGCAAATGCCGCTCGCAGGGGAATGCCCGGCGCTGCGGTTTCGGGCAGGCTTGCCAGCGGCGACAACGCGGCGAGTCCAAGGCCCAGCGTAAACGCTCGGCGACTGATGGCGTGGTGTTCGGTCATATCTCCTCCGTTCGCAGGGTGCGGTTGTGCACTTGTTTTGGTCACTATACTGCCCAGATGTTTAAAGACGCCGGTTTAAATTGCCTGCGCGGCGCTATAAATCGGCGGGCGGACGTGTTGGGGCACTTGTCTATTTGTGCTGTTATCACGTCTGGGATGGTTTTGGAGCCCGGCATCCTCGCGTTCGTCGGCTACCGGCATAAGAAAGGGAGGGTCGGTTTACCGGCCCTCCCTGGGTACGAAGCGCTGGGGCACCGCCGCTTGTTAGCGCTGCACTCGTGTTTTCCGTTGCGCTCGCGAGTCGCTTAGCGTTTAATCTCGATATCCTCGAGCTTAACGTCCATGGCCTCGGTCTTGGCCTTGGCGATGTCGTCGGCAAACTCCAGAGACTTCATCATGGTCTCGACGGCGTCCTTGTGCTCCTCGACATTGTCGATACGTACGTACACACTGCCGCCGTCAACGTCAGTGAAGTACTCGGTCGTCACGCCGCCCGAGTGCGTAAAGTAGGCGCTGCGCCAGGTCTTGCCGTTGTACTTAACGGGATCGCTCTCGGTCCATCCGGAGTTGGCCTTCCACTTTGCCTCGTAGTCAAACAGTTCATCGGCGTTCTTGTCAGGATCGAAGACGGGGATGAAGCGGTCGCTGGCATGCTCGCTCTCGGTGAACTTAAACTGGGCCCTGTCGGCGGTATCGCCTGCGACGTCCGTGATTTCGACGCCCTCGGGGACTTCGACCTTAAACCAAATGAAGTCGGTCCTCATATCCACGGCTGGTTTTTCTGCTCCGCCGCCACCGCCACTTCCGGTAGCGCCGCCGCTGCCACCGCAGCCCACCAGGGCAACCGCGGCAAAGAGACTGATGCAGAGGGTGAGAATCGCAAAGGCCTTCTTTTTCATGGTCGTGTCCTCCTCGATCTGTAACCGCCCACGGATTACCTGCCTTTACTGTACGCGTGGACGGCTCGCTAGGGTGGGCCATGTGTCCCATTCTGGGGGCTGGAATTGCGCCGACAAGTGGCAATATGTGCGGTCGCAAAAGAGGGGAGGGCCGATGCTGTCGGCCTTTCCCGGGGTTGGGCGCCCGGTGTTTTAAAGGGACGCGTGTACGCGGGCATTGCCCCAACAGGTTCCTTGTTTATAGATATGTCCCAGTTTGTGACGTCCGGAAGTCCCGAAAGGCGGGCCATGTTTCCCATGTTTGCGGTGCCGACGCCTATCGTTCGTCATAGAAATCCGCGATGGCCAGGTGCGCTGACGCTCATGTACTTATGGGCTAGACTTAGCACCATTATGTGATTGATGCGGTCGGTCGGCGGTTGCCACCCGACCGATATATATGACTTGAAGGTGCGTGCGTATGAGCCAAGAGATGATGGATAAAACCTGTCGAGAGTTTGCCCAAGCGCTGGCTGCTCGCGAGCCGGTTCCCGGTGGCGGTAGTGCGAGCGCCTTTGTGGGCGCACTGGGCGCCTCGCTTTGCGGGATGGTCGCCCGCTACGGTGCGACCAATCCCGCGCTTGCTGATCGTGCGGATGACCTGACGCGCGCGTTTACCCAGGCTGATGAGCTGGCCCAGGAGCTTGTCGAGTTGGTTGCCGAGGACGTTCGTGCGTACGGCCAGGTGTCCGCGGCGTACGGTATTCCGCGTGACGATCCGGCTCGACCTGCGGCGATTCAGGATGCGCTGCATGTGGCCGCTATGCCGCCGTATCGCATTATGGATGCCTGCGGGCGTGCGCTGGCGCTGCTCGAGGACATGGCCGACAAGGGTTCGCGTCAGCTGCTGTCCGATGTGGCGTGCGGCGCCGTGTTCTGCCGTGCCGCTATGCAGGGCGCGAGTT
>DBGBJN010000081.1:0-1553 GCA_048449885.1 Collinsella sp. | reverse complement strand
GGACTTCACCCGCGCCGAGAAGCTGCTCGCCTTTAACAACCCCATGATGAACATCTGCGTCAACGGCGCGTTTGTCGTCATCATCTACCTGGGCTCCAAGCTCATCATCACGAGCCAGGGCACGCTGTTCGACGTGGGCCAACTCTCCTCGATCTTTACGTATGGCTTCCAAATCCTCATGAGCCTGATGCAGCTGTCGATGATCTTTGTCATGGTGACCATGGCCGACGAATCGGCTCACCGCATCACCGAGGTGCTGGCCGCCGAGCCCACGATCGCCGATCCCACCGAGCCCGTGCTCGAGGTTGCCGACGGTTCCATCGACTTTGACCACGTGAGCTTTAAGTATTCCGCGCATGCGAAACGCCAGGCGCTCGATGATATCGACCTGCACATTAAGAGCGGCGAGACCATCGGCATCATCGGCGGCACCGGCTCGGCCAAGTCCACGCTCGTAAACCTCATTGCCCGCCTGTACGACACCACCGAAGGCACCGTGCGCGTGGGTGGCGTGGATGTGCGCGACTACGACTTGGACGCCCTGCGCCACCAGGTAGCCATGGTGCTGCAGAAAAACGTGCTGTTTAGCGGCACGATTGCCGAGAACCTGCGTTGGGGCGACCCGAACGCCACCGACGAAGAGGTCCGCGAGGCCGCGCATCTGGCCTGCGCCGACGAGTTTGTCGACGGCTTCCCCAAGGGCTATGACACCTGGATCGAACAGGGCGGCTCCAATGTTTCCGGCGGCCAGAAGCAGCGCTTGTGCATCGCGCGTGCCCTGCTGCGTCGCCCCAAGATCTTGATCCTGGACGACTCCACCAGCGCCGTCGACACCAAGACCGACGCCAAGATCCGCGCAGGGTTGGCAAGCTATCTGCCCAACACGACCAAGCTCATCATCGCCCAGCGCATTAGCTCCGTGCAGGACGCAGACCGCATCATCGTCATGGAGGGCGGCCGAATCGCGCAGATCGGCAACCACGATGAGCTGCTCAAGACGAGCGAGATCTACCGCGAGACCTTTACCTCGCAGAACAAGATGTCTGCCGAGGGCGAAGGGGCCGTCGAGGCCGACACCGAGGCATCCGTAACGCAAGCTCAGACCCAGGAAGGAGGCGAGGCACATGAGTAAGGCAACGACTGCCGAGCGCGCGCTCAACCGCAAAGGCGGCACCATGTCGCGCCTCATCAAGACGCTCTTTGGCTTCTACCCCGTGCTTTTGCCCCTCGTCGTCGTCGGCGTGGTGCTCTGCGCCATCATCAACTCCATCGGCGCGACCTTCCTTCAGAGCGCCCTGCAGATTATTAGCGAATCGTGGCAGTCGGGCGATTGGACGACCGCGCAGCCCAAGATTCTGCAGCTCGTGACCACCCTCGCCTGCATCTACGGCGTCGGCATCCTGTCCTCGCTCTTCTGGAACCGCGCCATGGCCATCGTCACGCAGGGCTCGCTCGAGAAGCTGCGCGAGAAGATGTTCAACCGCATGCAGGACCTGCCGATTCGCTACTTCGACACGCACCAGCGCGGCGACATCATGAGCCACTACACCAAC
>DBGBJN010000080.1:0-1890 GCA_048449885.1 Collinsella sp. | reverse complement strand
TCGTCTTTCTGTTGTCTCTCGTATTAGAGATGAGTGAGAGATGAGAGATACGTGAGCAATGCATGAGGGTGGATTATTGGACGGTTTTTGAGCGTTTGGCGGCCGATTTCGTCCGAAAATCCACGCTCATTCGGCAGGCGTCCGAAATTCCACGCTCATCCGGCAGATTGGTCGAGGGCCCCATATGGGTATACTCTCGAGGACTCGACTCGATTCGCCCCCGCTGGGGCGTCAAAGGAGACTGCATATGCCTACCACCTCAACCGACCCGCGCGCCGCTGCCGCCGCGCTGCTGGTGCCCGGCACTACCTGCCACGGCTTTGCCGTCGAGCGCCGCGAGACCGTGCCCGAGCTCGACTCGGACGCTTACGTGCTGCGACACACTACCTCGGGCGCTCGCCTGCTGTACCTGGCGTGCGACGACGAGAACAAGGCCTTTGCCATTGGCTTTAAGACGCCGCCGGCCGATTCCACCGGCGTGTTCCATATTCTTGAGCACTCGGTGCTGTGCGGATCGGCCAAGTTTCCCGTCAAGGAGCCGTTTGTCGACCTGATCAAGAGCTCCATGCAGACGTTTCTCAACGCCATGACCTACCCCGACAAGACCATCTACCCCGTTGCCACCACCAACGAGCAGGATCTGTACAACCTGATGGACGTGTATCTGGACGCGGTGTTCAACCCGGCCATCTATACCAAGCCCACCATTTTTGAGCAGGAGGGCTGGCACTACGAGCTGGACCTGCCGGAGGGCGCCGAGGGCGACAGCAGCTCCGCGTGCCTGCACGAGGGCACGCTGCGCTATAACGGCGTGGTGTTCAACGAGATGAAGGGCGCGCTGTCCGATCCCATGAGCGTGCTGGACGACGCCGTCAACGCCGCACTCTACCCCGACACCGCCTATGCGCACGAGAGCGGTGGCGACCCACGCGCGATTCCTGCGCTCACCTACGAGCAGTTCCTGGACACGCACGCGCGCCACTACAATCCTTCCAACTCTTATATAACGCTCTACGGCGACCTGGACGTGGACCGCGCCCTGGCCTTTTTGGACGAGCGCTATCTGTCGCAGCCGAGTGCCGCGAGCCGCCGCATGGACGCCGCCGTCGCCGCCGGCGAGGACCCGTCCACGATGGCGCCCAATCCGCTGGGCGTGCAGGCGCCCGTGACCTGCGAGTACAAGCGCGTCGAGATGGCCACCACACCCGAGAACGCCCTGGTGGGCCTGGGCCTGGTGCTGGGCAACGCGCTCGACCGCAAACGCACGATCGCGGCGGATATCCTGTTTGAAGCACTGCTGGGCTCCAACGAAGCGCCGGTTAAGAAGGCCATTCTTGCTGCCGGCCTGGGCGGCAACGTGGTGAGCTACACGGCGGCCGAGAGCCTGCAGCCCTACGAGCTCATCATGCTGCAAAACGCGCAGCCCGGCGTGGCGCGCGAGCTGCGCCGCGTGTTCCAGGACGCCTGCCGCGACCTATGCGAGCATGGCGTTCCACGCGAGCGCCTGGAAGCCATCATCAGCAGCAACGAATACGACCTGCGCCAGCGCGACTACGGTATCGCCGACGGCGTGGCCATTGCGTGCGACGCGCTGAGCACGTGGCTCTACGATGACGACGCCGCGACGCTGGCGCTCAAGTACGGCCCGGTGTACGAGGAGCTGCGCGGCGACCTGGACGGCAGCTATTTTGAGGACCTGCTGCGCGAGCTCGTGCTGGAAAACGACCACATGGCACTGGTCGAGCTGGTGCCGGTGGACGCCGCCGAGGGTTCGGAGGGTGCCGAGGCCGCCGAGCTGGCAGCCAAGCGCGACGCCATGACCGATGCCGAGCTGGCCGACGTGGTCGAGCGCACGGCCGCGCTGCGTGCCGCGCAGGAGGCGGAAGACAC
>DBGBJN010000079.1:0-10826 GCA_048449885.1 Collinsella sp. | reverse complement strand
CTGATCGACCCAGCCTTCGGGATAATCGTGCGGATACTTATACACACCGTATTCATCGCTGCCCGGGCGATGGCGATCGCGCAGGTAGCTGGGCACCTCGCGAAGACCACTGCTGTGGATATCGGCTAGCGCCGCATCGATCGAGGCCTCGCACGCATTGGACTTGGGCGCCAAGCACACATAGAGCGCAGCTTGTGCAAGGTTAATGCGACATTCAGGATAGCCAATAACTTCAGCAGATTTAAAGGCAGCATGCGCCACCAAAAGCGCCTGCGGGTCGGCGTTGCCAACATCCTCAGAAGCCTGAATCATAATACGGCGAGCGATAAACTTGGGATCCTCCCCTGCATCGATCATGCGCGCGAGCCAATAGATCGTGGCATCGGGGTCACTACCGCGCATAGACTTAATAAACGCACTGATGATGTCGTAGTGCATGTCACCGTTTTTGTCGTACGAAAAGCCACGGCGCGGGTTGGCAATCTTCACGTCGTCAACGGTGATGGGATAGCGCTCCCCCGCCGCCGGCGCGGGCGTTCCCTCGGTATCGGGACGCGTGACGGCAATCTCGCTCGCAAGCTCGAGCGTAGTGAGCGCCGAGCGAGCGTCGCCCGCTGCCAGCGTGCAGATGGTCTTAACCGTATCCTCATCGGCCGAGAACTTGCCGTTCAAACCCTGCGGAGCCTCGAGCGCACGCTCAATGAGTGTGGCTATATCCTCGTCTTTAAGATGCTCAAGCTCCACCACGCGACCGCGCGAGAGCAACGCCGAGTTGACCTCGAAGTACGGATTCTCCGTCGTAGCGCCAATCATAATGACGGTACGGTTCTCAACCGCATGCAGCAGGGCGTCCTGCTGCGACTTGGAGAAGCGGTGAATCTCATCGATGAAAAGAATGGTGCGGCGGTCGTACGTATTCAGGCGTGTCTTGGCCTCGTCAATCACGCGGCGCAAGTCCTTTACGGTGCCCGTCACGGCGCTGACCTCGACAAACTCGCTCTTGGTATGGTTGGCGATAATGTGGGCCAGCGTCGTCTTGCCCGTACCGGCCGGCCCGTACAGAATCACACTCGACAGTACGTCATGCTCAATCGCGGCACGCAACCACGAGCCCTTACCGACGGCCTTTTGCTGGCCCACATACTCGTCGAGCGAATTGGGACGCATGCGCACCGCAAGCGGCGCATTCATAAAAGAACGCTCGCGCGTCGAAGCAGAAAAAAGGTCGTCCATAGCCATCCCGTGCATCAATCAAAAACGTTTTCCACCAACAGTATACCGAATAAATACGAACTACCGTTCGTTAATATAAGTACGGTGCGGAAACTTCAGACCAGGAAACAGCTTGCTTGTGAGCTCGCAGAAATAGCCATCCGTCATGCTCGCAATGTAATCCACCACGGCTTGGTCCTTATCGTCCTGCCAGGCATAGGTGCGACCGTAGTAGGAAAGCTGCTGCTCAATGCGCGAAATATGATGCTTAAAGATGTACGAGGACTCGTCACCTTCGTTTATATCCTGCAGGCAACGGTCGTAGAGCTTTTCGAACGCCTCGCGCAGCTCCGCCTCGGAATCGCCCTCGATACCGCCCTTGCTGTAGATCTTCTCGTAGTTCTCGCGCTTCGCCCGGCGGATCTCCTCAAACAGGTCCTCGCTCATCTCGATGCGCGGCTTGCCATAGCTGTGCTCAACGATATCGATGGAAGCGTGTGTGAGGATCCAGCTGTTGTATGCCCCACCCAGGCCATCGTCAAAAGCATCGGGCGACAACAGGCCCGCCGCAATGGCGTCTTGGCGATCGCGCCCCACGTAGGCAAGGATATCCGAGATGCGAACCACGCAGCCCTCAAGCGTCATGGGACGCAGGTGCTCAATTGCGCTATAGCCTGTGGCAATACAATCCTCGACGGTTCGGTCGAACTGGTCAAAGGAACCCATGTCCGAGAGCTCGAACACACGCTGCTCGTACTCGCCGTTGTGGCACAGCACGCCATCGAGCGTCTGAAGCGACACGTTACGACCGTACAGCGCATCGAGCACGCGGACCGACTGCACGTTATGGAAAAAGAAGCGCCCGGTGTGGTCGTGGTAGATATCGTTGAGGAATCGCTCACCGGCATGACCGAAGGGCGTGTGGCCCAAATCGTGGCCCAGGCCAATCGCTTCGATCAGATCGCAGTTGAGCCCCAGAGCACGTCCGATATCGCGAGCGATGCGCGAGACAAGCTGCACGTGCAGGCCACGGCGCGAAAGGTCGTCGTTGCTGCGAAAGCTGAAGACCTGCGTTTTGCCGGCGTATCGGGCGTACGCGGGCAGATGAAGAATCTTTTCGGCATCGCGCATAAAGGCCGGACGCATGAGCGTGCCTTGGTCTGCGGCTCGATCAACACGACGGGTGACCTGGTCATCGTTGCATCGATAAGGGTTAACGACACCCGAGGCGCGGTCGGCGGCGATACGTTCGACTAGCTCTGGCGACAACGCCGCGGGAATGCGATCCATGCGCGCCTTGATGGCGGCTGTCTCTTGATTAATTGCCATGGCATGCTCCTTAGAAAGGACGCGCAATCGGTTACAGTGTGCAGCCCACGACCTCGATTATGGCAAATATCGGCACCAAAAACGGCAGCAACGGCAAGGAGCGCGATTTTGTGATGAGGCAGGCGACAGCAAGCGCAAGGAGCGAGGTAGCAAACGCAACGATGCCACCCAGAGGGTCGAGGGTGCAAAGGGCAAAGAGCGCCTTGACATCTCCCATGCCGATACCAGGGACCTGACGGAAACGACGCCAGAGGGACTCGGTCAACACGAGAGCCAAGTACACGATGACCGCGAGGCCGGCGTAGTCAAGTGCGGTGTCCAGGCCAAGATCAAGCCAGACGCCCGCAAACGCCGCCACGGCACAGGCAGCGGCGAGCGCGTTAGGAAACCGCCGCTCACGGAGATCAATCACCGCACCGGCACAGGCGCACAGCCAAAACGGGATATAGAACAACGAAACCCCCTCAACCTAGGGCTCAAACGCAAAAACCACCACAAAGGTACTTGTCCCCTTTGTGGTGGTTATTGGTGGTGGTTATTTGGCACCCTGCATAACTTCGTCGAGGGTGACGCTTACGGCGTGCTGCGTCGGAACCCAGTCGACCTTGAGGAACAGCGCGGCCACCGTAATGGGGATATAGCTGAACATAAAGATCGGGAAGGTAAACAGGTTGGTCACCAAGCGCCACTTTTGCGCGCAGTGAATGTGCTTGTACTCAAAGATGGTTGTGAGTAGCGCCAGGATAAAGAACGTCTGATACAGCATCACGAAGGTCATGATAAGCGACGCGGCACAAGCCTGCATCTCGACCTCGGTGGCCAAAAAGCCGTGCGAAAGGCCACCCACGACGAGGAAGGTCACGTTAGCGAGCATGGAGATCAGGGACAGCAGCATGCCCGGGGCGATCGTCATAAACATGTCGTAGGCGGCAAAGCGATGGTAACGGAAGGTCGACTTGACCAAGTGTTTGCCATACGTAAAGAACACCTGGTAGAAGCCCTTAGTCCAGCGCATACGCTGCTTCCAGGACGCCTTAAACGTCACGGGCTGTTCGTCAAAGAACTCCGCCGGCGCATAACCGATGCGAATGCCATGGATGGCGCAGAACGTGGTGAACTGGATGTCCTCGGTCAACGTATGGAACTGCCAACCGTGCATGCCCTCGATAACGCTCGCCGAGATAAGGTAGCCCGAGCCCGAGACAGCACAGGACGTCTTGCAGATATTACGCGCGTTGTTGAGGAAGCGGGCCTCACGCAGATACCAGGTGGCGTTGGCAGCAGAGATCCACGAACTGCCAAAGTTCTTAGAGTTGCGGTAGCTGGTGACCACATGAAAGCCCTGGTCAAAGGCATCATTCATCTTGGAGACGTAATCGCGGGAGATAACGTTGTCGGCATCGAAGATAAAGTAGCCCTCAAACGTATCGGGATACTCGTTGAGAATGCGATCGAAGCCAAAGTCCATGACCCAGCTCTTGCCCTTGCGGGCCAGGTCATTGCGCTCGTAAACAATGGCACCGGCCTCGCGCGCAAGCTGCGCCGTGTTGTCAGTACAGGCGTCGGCGACCACAAAGACTTCGATAAGCTCGGACGGATAATCTTGGTCCTTAATGGAGCGTACGAGGTTGGCGATTACGGCCTCCTCGTTATGGGCCGCGATAAAGAAAGCGTAGCGATGAAGCTTTTTGGCCTTGGGAGGTGCGACCTCACCACGGAGGGCGCCGATAATAAAGAAGGCCACCTGGTACAGAAAGCAGACCGTGAGCAGCGTGACGACAATCTGGTTGAAGATCACGATGGGTGTGTTGGTTTGTAAAAAGGCGAGCATACAGGCTCCCGGGAACGTGTAACGTAGACAACCGTATATCTTACCGCAGGCTTACCGAGTTCAAGAAACCACCTAAAACTGACTAGGCTTCGAGCAAGCCGAGCTGAGGAACAATCTCGTCGCCGGCGGCAGTGCGGCCAAGCGAACGCGGAGCTAAGTCGTCAAGAACCGCGGCGAGATCCCAGGGCAGTTCGTCACGACACTCAATGCGCTCCCCCGTTACCGGATGATCGAACGCCACGCGCCAGGAATGCAGGAATTGCCTGGTCAGACCCTGGTCGGCACGCGCATCGCATTTACCGTAGAGCGGATCGCCCACGCAAGCGTGGTTGATATGACGCATGTGCACGCGAATCTGATGCGTGCGACCCGTAAACAAGTGGCATTCCACCAGCGTATAGCCGTCGTCAAAGCGCGTGGAATCAAAGCGCTCGAGCACCTTAAAGGTCGTGATGGCCTGACGCGCAAAGGGATCGTCGGACACCGCCATCTTGACGCGATCGCGCGTAGAGCGGGCGATACCGGTGTTAATGGTTCCTTCGTCCATGGCGATGTGACCGTGAACGAGCGTGATATAGCGACGGTCGAGCGTGCGCGTGCGGATAAGATTTTGAAGCGCGCGCTGGGTGTCGTCGTCTTTTGCCGCGAGCATAAGGCCCGAGGTATCGCGATCCAGGCGATGCACGATGCCGGGGCGGTCCTCACCCTGCACGGTACCAAGATGGTCGATGCCGCAGTGGTAGACCAGAGCGTTTGCAAGGGTGCCGCTCTCGTGGCCATGGGCGGGATGGCACACCAAACCGCGCTGCTTGGAGAGCACAACGAGGTAGTCGTCCTCGTAGCGGATATCGAGGGGAATGGCCTCGGGAATCACGTCGGTCGGATCGTGCGGCTCGGGCAAATCGACCGAGATGCGGTCGCCGGCGCGCACGGCATATTTTTTTGACAGGCAGGTCTCGCCGTTGACGGCAACGGCACCGCCCTCGATCAGATGTACGCAGGCAGAGCGCGTGGGGCAGCCGTCGTTGGCGCCCAGAAAGGCGTCGAGACGCTGGCCAGCGGAATCGTCCGCAACAAGAATATGGATGTCAGCCATTAGCGCTCATTCCTTTCGCGAATCTTGCGGGCACGCTCCCCACGTTGCTGGGCCTTGCGCTTAGCGCGGGCTTCGTCACGGGCGTTAAGCTCGGCGGTCGCATCGACCTCGCGAGCGGCGGGACTCAAGAACATGTAACCAACAAGGGCGAGCACGACACCCACGGTAATACCGATATCCGCAACGTTAAAGACAGGGAAATCAATGAAGGTAGTGGCAATAAAATCAGTCACAAAGCCCATGGCTAAGCGATCGACCGCGTTGCCGATGGCGCCGCCCGCAACCATAGCCATGCCCACAACCTCCAGGCGAGCGAGTTGAGGCGCGCGAACCAGGTACACGGCAATGGCGATAATAACAGCAAGCGCCAGCACGGCAAACGCTATGCCATGACCTTCGCCCATGCTAAAGGCAGCACCGATGTTACGCACGAATAGGAAGTCGATCACACCGGGGATAACAGTCATATGCAGGGCATCGCCCACGGCACGAACCCCAAGCTTGGTCAGCTGGTCAACAAGCAGCACGGCCAACGCCACGCCACCAGCAACACCCAACCGCCAACGCAAAGGCGGCGTCATATCCGCAGAACGACCCAAATGAATCCCCTACCCTCAAAAGCCTGAATTTCGTTAAATGCAATTAACCATCTTATATTGCCACACGCAGAGCGCACGACATATCCACCAACGCAAGCGAAATAACCAGCATAAAACGAAAGCGACATTCCGAAGAACGGAATGTCGCTTATTGTTAGCGAAGCAAATGAAACAAAGGCGCCCCGATCATCCATATAACGGAAGCGCTACTTTGCTGTAACCTACAGCGCGTCAGCGCAGCGCTTGCAGATATGCGCGTGGCCGTTGTACTCGCCGACGGTGGTGCGATAGTTCCAGCAACGGTCGCAGCACTCGCCCTCGGCAGCCTCGATAGCGACGGAAAGCTCCTCGCCCTGGGTAAGCTCAACATCGGAGACGATGTAGAACTCGGCCAGGTCGACGGCCTTGTCGCCGGTCAGTAGCGCGTACATCTCGGCGGGAACGACCGCCTTGACGCGGACCTGCTGGCTCTTGGTGAAGGTGCCTGCAGAACGGGCATCCTCAAGGGCCTTGGTCACGGCGCTACGAAGCTCGAGCGAAGCCTCGAGCACGCCCTCGAACTCATTGGCCTCGTCGATCGTGATGGGCGACTTGTACCAATCGAGCAGCGCTGCGTACTTCTGGTGATCGACGCAGCCGGCAGGCGCATAGGCCATGGCCTCGTCGACCGTGTAGGACAGAATCGGCTGCAGATCGCGCATGAGCATCGAGAAGAGCTCGGCAAGCACGGTCTGGGCGCTGCGGCGCTCGAGCGAGCCGGGCTTGTCGCAGTACAGGCGGTCCTTCAGGGCGTCGAGGTACACGTTGGAAAGCTCGGTAACCACGAAGTCGTAGAGCGCACGGTAGGCGCGCGGGAACTCGTAGCTGGCATAGGCGTCGTCGACCTCGGCCTGGACCTGGGTCAAACGGGCAACCATGAGCTTGTCGAGCGGCAGCAGATCGGTAAAGGCGACGCCGTCGGTCTCGGGCTCAAACTGGCCCTCGAGCTCGGAGAGCAGGAAGCGCAGCGTGTTGCGGAAACGACGGTAGGCATCGGACGTACGAGCGAGAATCTCGTGGTCGATGGAAACGTCGGAGCTGGTGTCGACGGAGGCAACCCACAGACGGATGATGTCGGCGCCCATCTCGTCACAGACCTTATTGGGGTCGATGACGTTGCCGAGCGACTTGGACATCTTGCGGCCCTGGCCGTCGAGCGTGAAGCCCTGCGAAACGACCGCCTTGTACGGAGCATGGCCGTTGGCACCCACCGAGGTGAGCAGCGAGCTCTGGAACCAACCGCGATGCTGGTCGGAGCCCTCAAGATACACGTCCGCCGGGTACTCAAGCTCGGGGCGATACTCGCAGACGGCCTTCCAGGAAACGCCGGAGTCCCACCACACGTCGAGGATGTCCTTATCGGCCTTGAGGTGATGGCCGCCGCACTTGGGGCAGACGCAGGCCTCGCCCAGGTAGCTCTCGGGAGCGTCGGTGAACCAGGCGTCGGAGCCCTTCTCATGGAAGAGCTTGATGACGGCTTCGAGCGTGGCGTCGTTCATGACCTTCTCGCCGCAGTCGGCGCAGGTGTAACTCGGGATGGGCACGCCCCAGTTGCGCTGACGGCTGATGCACCAGTCGGGACGCTGCTCGACCATGGCGCCGATGCGGTTAGCGGCATGCGCCGGATACCACTTGACGTTCTCGCGGACCTCCTTGCCAGCCTGCTCACGCAGACCCGTCTTGTCCATCGAGACGAACCACTGGTCGGTAGCACGGAAGAGCACCGGATGCTTGCAGCGCCAGCAGTGCGGATAGCTGTGCGTGATCTTCTTCTCGAGGACCAGGGTGCCGCGCTCGCGCAGGAACTCGATGATGTGCGGGTTGGCTTCATCGGTATCCATACCGCTGAAGGGGCCACCGGTACCAAACTCCTCGCCGGTGTAGAACTTGCCGTCGTCATCGACCGGCATGCAGATGTCGGTGATGCCCTCCTTGAGGCAGGCAAAGTAGTCGTCGACGCCGTGGCCGGGCGAGTTGTGGACGATACCGGTACCGTCATCGACGCCGACGTAATCGGCCAGCAGCGCCACGCCCTCAACGCCGTCAAAGATCGGCTGCTTGTAGTGGATGTGGTGGAAGGTCTCGGCGGGAACCACGTAGGACTTGCCGTCGACCATAACCGGGGTGTACTCCCAGCCAAACTCCTCGCAGCACTTGGGAGCCAGGTCCTCAAGCATGACCTCGGCACGACCTTCGTGCTCAACGGCGACATAGGCGGCGCCGGGCTTAAGGGAAACGGCCTGGTCGGAGGGGATGGTCCACGGCGTAGTCGTCCAGATGATAAAGTCGACCGGGCCGTCGAAGTTCTCGAGGCCGGCGGGCTTGGAAGTCATCTCAAAGCGCACGAAGATGGACGGGCTCGTCTCGTCGGAGTACTCGATCTCGGCCTCAGCCAGCGCGGTGTGGCAGTGCTTGCACCAGTGAACCGGCTTGTGGCCGCGATAGATCATGCCCTTATCGAACATGGCCTTGAAGACCTCGATGTCGGCGGCGTCATGCTGGTGATAGAGCGTCAGGTAGGGGTTGTCCCAGTCGCCGAGCACGCCCAGGCGACGGAAGCCGGCCTTCTGCAGCTCGATGTTCTCGACGGCGAACTTGTTGCACCGCTCGCGGATCTTAGCCGTGGAGGTCTGGTTGAACTTCTCGGTGCCGAGCTTCTCCTCGACCTTGTGCTCAATCGGCTGACCGTGGCAGTCCCAACCGGGGACATAGGGAACTTCGCAGCCCTGCATCATCCAGTAACGGTTGATCATGTCCTTGGAGATCTTGTTCATGGCGTGGCCGATGTGGATCGGACCGTTGGCGTACGGAGGGCCGTCGTGCAGCACGAACTTCTTATGACCCTCGTTCTTCTTCAGAACCTGCTCGTAGACCTTGTTGTCCTGCCAGTCCTTGAGTCGCTTGGGCTCGGACTTGGAAAGACCGGCACGCATGGGAAAACCGGTCTTGGGCAGATTCATCGTCTGCTTGTACTCGTTTGCCACGGTACCCCTTTCATATCGTGGGCGCGCACGCCCGTTGGGCACCAAAAAAGCGCCCGTCCCTACAAGCTGGGACGAAGCGCCACAAAACGGACTGTACGCCCGCAAAAGCTCTTCGCTTAACCACCCAGCTTAGATGCCCTCGCCCGCGTATTCGCGCGCTCGCATCCGTTACTCGGCTGGTCTGTATCGACGACCATCTCGGCGATGTCTACTAAGACGTGCCTATATGGCGCGTCCGTTGGGACCGCAGCTCCGGGGTGATTTTCATCGGTCGCATGCACGGGTTCTCAGCAATCCCCGCTCTCTGTAACATGCGGACGGCCGACTACTCGTCCCCATCAACGCTTATGCGGAGTATGCTAGCACGTTCCGCGCCGGCGAAAAACCCTCAACACTGGTTTTATACGTTCGAAATTTCTCGCGGCTGTGGACCTTCTCTAGGAGCAAAATACCTGAAAGCACTTTATCGAACGAGAGAAGGTTGCTATGCGAACCATTGGAATGAGTGATTATACCGTCGGCGAGGACTGCTTTGACGAGCTGCCCGGAGCACTGGCCGAATACGGGGCGACCAAAGTTGCCATCATCGGCGGCAAGCGAGCCCTGGCTGCAGCGCTGCCGGGCATCGAGGCGGCACTTGAGGGCACCGATGTAGAAGTCCTGGAGACGCGCGTCTACGGCACCAACAGCACACGCGCCAATATCGCCAAGGTCGTGAACTCCCCCGCTTGCCAGCAGGCAGACGTGCTTATCGCCTGTGGCGGCGGCAAGGCACTCGACACCGTCAAGACAGCGGCCATCGAGCTCAAGAAGATCGTCTTTACCGTGCCGACGATTTGCTCTAACTGTTCCGCCGCGACCGCCATTGCCGTTGTCTACAACGACGATGGATCGCTCGAGGGCTATTCGTACCCCAACCGACCCGCGCACATCTTCATCAATCCCAAGATCATCGCCGAAGCTCCGGCGGAGTACTTCTGGGCCGGCGTGGGCGATGCCCTGTCCAAGCAGCCCGAGGTCGAGTACGCCACGAGTGCCGGCAACCTGGAGCACACCGCCGGTCTTGGCCTGGCACTCGCCCACACCTGCTCCGAGCCGCTGTTTACCTACGGCGTTCAGGGTCTTGAGGACGTACGCCAGAACCTGTCGAGCGAGGCCGTCAAGCAGATTGCGCTCGACATCGTGGTCAACACGGGCTACGTCTCCAACCTGACCAACCAAAACGATTACTACTACAACTCGAGCGTGGCGCACGCGTTCTACAACGCCACCTGCAGTATTCCGCGTGAGGGCACCTACCTGCACGGCGAGGTCGTAAGCCTGGGCGTGCTCGTGCTGTTCGCCTACACGGGCGATACCGAGAACCTTGAGCGCTATGCTGCCTTTAACAAGCAGATGGGGCTGCCCGTGACGCTTGAGCAGGTCGGGCTTTCCGAGGCCGACATCCCTGCCCTGTGCGAGCACGCACACGCCACCAACGAGTGGAAGCAGGGAAACCCCGAGCCCTTCACCGACGAAAAACTCGCCGCCGCTATCAAGGCCGCCAACGCCTACGGCCAAACGCTCTAGACCCAGGCCAAAACCACCACAAAGGTGACAGTGAACTGCCTCCCATTTCTTGGACATCGGGAAATGGGAGGTTTTCCATGAGTATAGACCTCAGGGTGAAGCACGACCTGGAGTCCAGGAGGCGGGCCGTCGAGCTCTTCGACGCCGGCGTCGGCTGCAAGCCGGCG
>DBGBJN010000078.1:0-3967 GCA_048449885.1 Collinsella sp. | reverse complement strand
AGCACGCGGTGGTCGAGCACGCGGCCCACGGGATCGGGCAGCTCGGCGAGCTTTTCCAGGCCGGCGGCCATGCCCTCGACGCGCTCGGGCGTCAGCAGCAGGCGATCGAGCAGTCCGGCCGAGGTACCCGCATCGCGCGCGGCGGACATATCGAGCTCGTTAGCGGCAACGATGGAGTCGACACCGTTGCGCAGTGCTGCGGCCATGGCGCGCACGGCCTCCTGACGCTGCTCATCGCTCGCCGTGGCAAGCGAGGCCGACGCTGCCTTGGCGGCAACGGCAAGATCGTGGACATACGTGGCTATATCGACCGACATGGACGGCCCTTTCTCCTAGAAGTTTGCAACCATGGTAGCCGATTTGCGCATGGCCTCGCCCGCGGCGGTAGAATTGGTCAACCCGAAACACCGCAACGAACGGAAGACTCACATGGCCCTCATCACTTCGTACCACGTCCCCGGCCTTTATGTCGAGGACCACAGCATCGACGTCCCCCTTGACTGGCGCGGCCTGGAGCCGATGCTCCTGGCCGTCGGCAGCACCATGCGCCGCGGCGCTATGCCGGCACCAATCGCCGGCGCGCCCGAGAGCATCAAGCTCTTCTACCGCGTGGTTTGCGCGCCCGACCGCATCAACGACGATCTGCCGCTGCTCCTGTTTTTGCAGGGCGGCCCCGGCGGCGAGAGCCCGCGTCCGCTGTCGCCCACAAGCGACGGCTGGATCGAGGAGGCCGTCAAGCACTTCCGCGTCGTCCTGCCCGACCAGCGCGGAACCGGGCGCAGCAGCTGTGTAGACGGGCGCACGATTGCCGCACTGGGCGAGCGCGCGACGGCGGCCGGCTCCGATGCCGCACGCTCGCAGGCTGACTTCCTCAAGCGCCACCTCGCCAGCTCCATCGTGCGCGATTTTGAGTACCTGCGCCTGGTGGGCTTTGGCGGCAAGCCCTGGGCCACACTCGGGCAGAGCTACGGCGGCTTTTTGACGCTGAGCTATCTGTCGCTCTTCCCCGAGGGCGTGGCGGCAAGCTTTACCTGCGGCGGCATTCCACACGTGCCGGCAAGTGCCAGCGAGGTCTACGCGCACACCTTCCCGCGCATGGCGGCCAAGACCCAGCAGTATTACGACCGCTACCCCGCCGACGTTGAGCGCGTGGCGGCGCTGGCCGATGCGATCGAGGAGCAAAAGCCCGCGTTGCCCGACGGCTCGCCGATGACGGTGGAACGCCTGCAGCTCATGGGCAGCGACTTTGGCATGAAGCCGAGCTTTGAGCGCATGCACTGGATCATCGACCATGCGTTTGTTGATGGCGACGGCACGCTGAGCTGCGGTTCCTCGGTATCAGACAGCTTTTTGATGCGCGCCTTCGAGCGCACCAACACGCGTACAAACCCGCTGTACTGGACGCTGCAGGAGTTCATATACGCCGACGGCGACACTATGCCCATTGGCTGGGCCGCGGCTGAAGAGAAGGCGCACCGCGCCGAGTTCGACACGCTCGCACGCCCGCTCATGTTTACCGGCGAGGCCATGTTCCCGTGGATGTTTGAGCAGATGCCCGAGCTTAAGCCGTTTAAGCCCGCCATGGACCTGCTGATGGAAGACACCAGCTGGGACAAGATCTACGACCCGCAGCGCCTGGCCTGCAACGAAGTTCCGCTCCAGGCCGCGGTGTATTTCGACGACATGTACGTGGATTCGGGCCTGCAGCTCGATACGCTCAGCCGCGTGGGCAACTCGCATGCCTGGGTGACCAACGAGTTCGAGCACGACGGCCTGCACGGCGGCGTGGTGTTCAAGCACCTCTTCGACGAAGCACTCAACCGCGGAGACCTGCGCCGGATCTTCTAACAAAGGAGTGTCCCCACCTGCCGGCACAAAAGGAACGTCCCCAAGTGCCGGCACGAGAAAGACAGCACTGCGGGAAACGATCCGCAGTGCTGTCTTTCTTTATGCAAATACGATCAAGTTATCCCTGTGTATCGCCGGCTTCTCGGCCAGGTTAGCGAGCAGGCGGTTGCTGGCGATCTGGTCCTGGCGGCGACCGGCAGCAAGTTCCAGCACGTCCGAATCGGCCTCGGCGATACCGCGGGCGACGACCATACCGCTCGGATCGCACACATCGAGCACATCGCCCTCGGCAAACTGGCCATCGACCTCGCGAATACCCACCGCAAGCAAGGAAGAGCCACGGCTAACCAGCGCCTTCGCAGCACCATCATCAACCGTCACCGACCCATGTGCCTTGTCGCCCAGCGCGATCCACAGCTTACGGGGCGCGATGTCCAGACGCTCCGCCGGCGGATCGAACAGCGTGCCCACGCTCTCGCCGCGGGCGAGGCGCACGAGCGCATCGGGCTCCTCGCCCGAGCAAATCACGCTCTGAATGCCCGCCGTCATCAGGATGCGACTCGCGCGGATCTTGGTAATCATGCCGCCCGTGCCCACCGATGTGGAAGAATCGCCCGCCGAGGCAATAATCTTGGCATCGATCTTATGCACGACAGGAACAAACTCGGCCGTGGGGTCCTCATGCGGATTGGCAGTATAGAGACCATCGATGTCCGAGAGCGTCACGCACAGATCGGCAGATACCAGGCAGCTCACGAGCGCCGCCAGTGTGTCGTTGTCGCCAAACTTGATCTCGTCGACGGTAACGGTGTCGTTCTCGTTGACGACCGGCACCACGCCCAGCTCCACCAGACGCAGCAGGGCGTCGCGCGCGTGCAGGTAGGACGTGCGACGCGCCGTGTCGTGACGCGTGAGCAGCACGAGCGAGGTGAGCAGGTCGCGCGCATGGAACTCCTCGTCGTAGGCCGACGAGATGATGCACTGACCAGCCGAGGCGCAGGCCTGCAGGCTCGGAAGGTCGCCGACCGGCTTGCGGTCGAAGCCCAACACGGGATAGCCACAGGCAATAGCGCCCGAGCTCACCACGACCAGACGCCAGCCGAGCTTGCGCAGCGCTGCGGCTTGATCGGCAAGTCCGCCGATAAAGGCGCGGTTGACCTTGCCATCGGCGCCCACCACCGTGGACGAACCGATCTTTACCACCATCGTTTTATAAGAAGTCGTCATACGTCAAACCAATCAACTGTTCAGCGAACGGCCGAGCTGGCGGCCAAGGGAGCGTGACTCGCCCCTACCGCCCAAGGAATCATTTTGCCCAGGGGAAAGCCGAGGCCGCGGCCATATTCTTGCGCACGAGCTCGTCGCGCACCTGGGCCAGGCCCTGTTCCATACCCACCACGTAGGTCTGCGGATACAGGAAGCGCTTGAAAGCCGCATCCAGATGATCGAGCGCCCAAACACAGCGCTCGCGCGCGTCCTGGATGCTCTCACGCGGAGCCACCGCACTGCCGTCGCGCACGATCGGCACCAACAGCTCACGATACTCAAGCTCCGACACGTCGGTCACCAGGGCGGCATCATTCACGGCCACGAGGGTATTGCCGCGCGCGGCGCCCTCCCCCGCCAGATGGTCCTCGTCGTAGATCATGTCGCAGACCGGGCCGCCAAAGCCGTCGTAATAACGGCGCACGCGCTGTACGCCCGGGATCGTGCGCTTATAGGGCTGCTCGGAGAGCTTGACCACCGGCGTCCACGGGTCGGCCTCGCTCGCACGGCGGGCGGAAAGCTTGTACACGCCGCCCAGCGCCGGCTGGTCGTAGCAGGTCGCGAGCTTGGTACCCACGCCAAAGCTATCGATGGGCGCGCCCTGGTCGAGCAGCGACTGAATCGTGTACTCATCAAGATCGTTGGAAACCGAGATCCCCACATAGGGCAGGCCCTCGGCATCGAAACGGCCGCGAACATACTTGGAGAGCTTGGCAAGGTCGCCGGAGTCGATGCGAATAGCCGACAGGCGCTCGCCCACCGCCTCCATCTCCTTGGCAACCGTAATGGCATGCTCGCAGCCCTCGCGCACGTCATAGGTGTCGATGAGCAGCGTGCAGTTCTTGGGGCTCGA
>DBGBJN010000077.1:0-5613 GCA_048449885.1 Collinsella sp. | reverse complement strand
GGCGCGTCATCTACAACGACGAGCTGCGCGCCCGCTATGCCAAGGAAAAGCCCTACCGCGACTGGATTGCCGAGGAGACACTGACCGTTGACGCGCTCGATGAGCCCGTTGCGGCAACGCCCGCCGAGGACGCCGAGGTGCCCGCCGCCGTGTGCATGGCCAAGCTCGGGTATCACTGGGATGATGTTGACGAGGTCGTGCGTCCCATGGCCCAGCAGGGCAAGGCGCCGCTCGCCTCGATGGGTATCGATGCGCCGCTGGCCTGCCTGTCCAAGAAGACACGTTCGTTCTTCGACTACTTCTATCAGCTGTTCGCTCAGGTCACGAATCCGCCCATCGACGCTCTTCGCGAGCATATGGTCACCTCGACCACGCTCTACCTGGGCAACCACGGCAACCTGCTCGAGGACTCCCGTACGGCCTGTCAGCTGGTGCGCCTGGAGCGTCCGCTGCTGAGCGAGGAGGAGTTCGACCGCATTTGCGCCATCGACCGCGTGGGCTTTAAGACCCGCCGTTTCCGTGCCGTCTACCGCCGCGATGCCGGCGAGGGTGCGCTGCAGGCTGCGCTCAAGCAGCTTGCAGAGGACGTTGAGGCCGCGGTCCGCGACGGCGTGAACATCGTGGTGTTGAGCGATCGTGCCGCTGCGGGCGAGGTGCCCGTACCGTCGCTGCTCGCCGTGGGCTGCGTGCACAACCACCTGATTCGCGCCGGCGTGCGCACCTTTGCCGACATCGTGGTGGAGTGCGGCGACGCCGTGTCCCCGCACGACTTTGCTGCACTGGTGGGCTACTCCGCGAGCGGTATCTATCCGTACAACGCGCATTCGTGCATTCGCGACTTGGCGGCGCACGGCGATCTGGACGTGACAGCCGAGCAGGGCATCGCCAACTACAACAAGGCTGCGACTGCCGGCATCGTTTCCATCATGTCCAAGATGGGCATCTCCACGGTGCAGAGCTACCATTCGGCGCAGATCTTCGAGGCCGTGGGCTTTACGCCGGAGTTTGTCAACGCGTACTTCGCCGGCACGGTGAGCCGTGTGGGCGGTATGGGTGTCGAGGACGTTGAGCGCGAGCAGAATGAGCGCTACGACGCCGCGCTCGCTATCCTTAAGAGCCCGGCTCCCGATCAACTGCCCACGCTGGGCCTGACCAAGTGGCGCCCGCTTGGCGGCGAGGATCACCTCATCGATCCTCAGACTGTCTACTTGCTGCAGACCGCCTGCCGTGAGGATAGCTACGACACCTTTAAGGAGTACAGCGCCCGCCTGCACCGCACCGGCCGTGCCGTGCGCCTGCGCGACCTGCTGGACTTTGATGCCGGCGGCCGCACCCCGGTGGCACTCGACGAGGTCGAGCCCGCGCTCAACATCGTCCGCCGCTTTAACACCGGCGCCATGTCGTACGGTTCCATCAGCAAAGAGGCACACGAGTGCATGGCCATCGCCATGAACCGCCTGCACGGCCGTTCCAACTCGGGCGAGGGCGGCGAGGACCTGCGTCGCGAGACCCCGCTGGCTAACGGTGACTCCAAGAACTCCGCCATCAAGCAGGTGGCAAGCGCGCGCTTTGGCGTGACGAGCCGCTACCTGTGCAGCGCCTTCGAGATTCAGATCAAGATGGCCCAGGGCGCCAAGCCCGGCGAGGGCGGTCACCTGCCCGGCAAGAAGGTCTACCCTTGGATTGCCGAGGTCCGTCAGTCCACACCCGGTATCGGCCTGATCTCGCCTCCGCCGCACCACGACATCTACTCCATCGAGGACCTGGCAGAGCTTATCTTTGATCTTAAGAACGCCAATCCCGGCGCGCGCGTGTCGGTCAAGCTGGTCAGCGAGGCCGGCGTCGGCACCATCGCCACCGGTGTGGCCAAGGGTGCCGCCGACAAGATCTTGATCAGCGGCCACAACGGCGGCTCCGGTGCTGCGGCGCGCGATTCGATCTGGCACGCCGGTCTGCCGCTGGAGCTTGGCCTTGCCGAGGCTCAACAGACGTTGCTGCAAAACGGCCTGCGCTCGCGCGTGGTGCTCGAGGCCGACGGCAAGCTCATGGACGGCACCGATGTTGCCGTCGCCTGCCTGCTGGGTGCCGAGGAGTTTGGCTTTGCGACTATGCCGCTCATCTCCATGGGCTGCCTCATGCAGCGCGACTGCCAGCAGGATACCTGCCCGGCCGGCATCGCTACGCAAAACTGCCGCCTGCGTCGCGGCTTCCGCGGCAAGCCAGAGCACGTTGAGCACTTTATGCTCTTTGTTGCCGAGCAGCTGCGTGAGGTCATGGCGAGCCTGGGCTTCCGCACCGTCGACGAGATGGTCGGCCATCCCGAGTGCTTGCGCCAGATTGAGGTCCCGGGCAACCGCAAGGCCAACCTGCTCGATCTGTCGCCCGTGCTGGCGAGCGCGACCTGCGAGTTCGGTGCCCATATCCCGGGTGCCGACGGCCGTCACTTCCTGCCGCAGATGGCTGCCGACAGCGAGCTCGACAAGACGCTCGACTCCACGTTGTTTGTGCCCTATACGGCCGATGCCCGTGCGCACCTGCGTCCGATTCGCTTCCGCGCCGATATCGCCAACGTCAACCGCTGCGTGGGCACCATCCTGGGCAACGCGGTGACCAAGGCACATCCCGAGGGTCTGCCCGTCGGCTCCATCACCATCGATTGCGATGGTTCGGCCGGTCAGAGCTTTGGCGCGTTCCTGCCGCGCGGCATTACGCTCAACGTGTGCGGCGACGCCAACGATTACTTTGGCAAGGGCCTTTCGGGCGGCGAGGTGTCGGTGCGCCCCAACCCGCATGCGACCTACAAGTTCGACGAGAACATCATCGTTGGCAACGTTGCGTTCTTTGGTGCCACGAGCGGCCGCGGCTTCATTAACGGTCTTGCCGGCCAGCGTTTTGCCGTGCGCAACTCCGGTGCCACCGTGGTGGTCGAGGGCTGCGGCAACCATGGCTGCGAGTACATGACGGGCGGCCTGGCGCTCATCCTGGGCGAGGTCGGGCAGAATTTTGCCGCCGGCATGACGGGCGGCGTGGCCTACGTCTTTGACCAGTACGGCACGCTCGATGCCCGCGTGAACCACGAGAGCGTTGAGCTCAAGGCCCCGACGGCCGGCGAGCTGGCGAAGATTCGCGAGCTCATCCAGGAGCACGTGGACGCGACGCAGAGCCCGCGCGGCATTAAGCTGCTCTACAGCTTTGAGACGATGAGCAAACACTTTGTGAAGGTCATTCCGACCGAGTACGAGCGCGTGCTGGCGATTGTCGCCGCGGGCGAGGCTGCCGGCAAGACGCATGCACAGGCCGAGGAGCTGGCGTTTGACATCGTGACCGGTCGCGCGAGCGCCGCGGATGTTGCCCGCTTTGATGTCGCGGGCGGTGCTGCGGGTGCTGCGTCCGTGGCTGCCAGCTCTGTTGCTTCGACCAAGAAGGAGGCGTAAGTGCCATGGGTAAGCCCGGTGCTTTTCTTGATATCGATCGCGTGACCCACGAGCTTCGCCCCGTGGAGGAGCGCAGCCAAGATTTTGATCCGCTGTACGTGGAGCTCGATGACGACGCACGTCGCGCCCAGGCGAGCCGCTGCATGATGTGCGGTGTGGCGTTTTGCCAGATGGGCGCGAGCTTTGGCAAGGCGCGTCCGAGTGGCTGTCCGCTGCACAACCTGATTCCCGAGTGGAATGAGCTGGTGTACCGTGGCCGCTGGGACGAGGCTGCCGAGCGCCTGTCGCTCACCTCGCCCATGCCCGAGTTTACGAGTCGCGTGTGCCCGGCGCTTTGCGAGGCCGCGTGCAACCTGGGTTCGGTCGACGGTCAGCCCACGACGATTCACGACAACGAGCGTGCGATCAGCGACCACGAATGGGCAAATGGCGGTCCGCGTCGCTTTGAGCCGGCAGGGGAGGGCGCACCCACGGTTGCCGTGGTGGGCTCCGGTCCTGCTGGTCTGGTGGCGGCATGGGAGCTTGCGCGTCGTGGCGCCCGGGTGACGGTGTTTGAGCGTGACGACCGCCCGGGCGGCCTGCTCATGTACGGCATTCCCAACATGAAGCTCGAGAAGTCCGTGGTCGAGCGTCGCGTGGCGCTCATGCGCGAGCTGGGTATCGTCTTTGAGCTGGGTGCCGATGTTACGAATCCTGCGGTAGCGGCCAAGCTCAATGGCTTTGACGCTGTCGTGGTGGCTGCTGGTGCTCGTGCGCCCCGCGGTCTTTCGGCTGCGAATGTGGATGCCCCGGGCGTGGTGTACGCGGTGGACTACCTGACGGCTTCGACCGTCTCGGTGCTCGATGGCGGTGAGCCCGCGGTGAACGCGCGCGGCCTGGACGTTGTGGTCATTGGCGGTGGCGATACCGGCAACGACTGCGTGGGTACCGCGGTGCGCCAGGGCGCGCGCAGCGTGCGCCAGTTTGAGTTCTTGCCGGCAGCGCCCGATAAGCGCGCGGCGAGCAACCCCTGGCCGCAGTGGCCCAACGTTAAGAAGACCGACTACGGTCAGCAGGAGGCCATTGCCGCCATGGGTGGCGAGATGCGCGCCTGGGGCGTGGATACGCTCGAGGTGCTGCTGGACAAGAAGGGTGCGGCCGCGGGCCTGCGCGTGGTCGATTTGGATTGGTCGGCCGGCAAGCCCGAACGCATTGCGGGCTCCGAGCACGAGGTGCCGGCGCAGCTGGTGCTCATCGCCTGCGGCTTTACGGGTCCCGAGCATGGCGTGTTCGATGCGGTGAGCGTGCCTGTTGCTACCGCTGGTCGTTCGCTGCCGGTGATGGCTGCCGAGGGCTCGCACCTCGCGGCCCGCGTGAATGGCGTTGCTGCGGATGCCGCGCCGGTGTATGTGGCCGGCGACGCCCGCAACGGCAGCTCGCTCGTTGTGAACGCCATGGCCGATGCCCTGGCCTGCGCAGCCGAAGTCGCCGACGCGTTGGAGCTGTAAAGTAGTCATTTAAGAACGTCCCCAATGACTAGTCATTTTTTGTCTAGTCGTTGGGGACACTCTTTGCGAGCGATTTGCTCGTTTGTCGACGTATGGGTGTTCATTTGTCGACTTCTTGGGCTGTGGCCACCTGTTGTTTCTGTGGTGGTAGCGGGCATCTGGCTCAAAAGGACGGGTTGGCTGTCTATGTCTACCTGCGGTTTCTTTGCGGTGCGCTCATTCGGTCAAGTGTTCCGTCAAGTGTTTGGTTAGCATCTGGTTTGCAGTCGAAGGCCTATTTTGCCCGCGCTGACAGTGGCTGCTCGCCCTCCTCGTAAGCTCAAATTGAGGCCCATCAGTTTGAGGAGGATGCCATGACTGACCAAGTTTTTGACCGAGCACAGCTGGCCGAAGCCGTCGGCAACGATATTGCCGACATGGCTCACTTTTGGATGCTGCGGAAGTTTCAATTCCTGGAGCCGGCGCGCGAGCAGTTTGAGATCATTGTCGACCCGTGGCTCAGCTATCGCACCGAGCCTTCCCAAAACGAAATCATGGCCTACAACATGGCGTTTACCGATTGGCTGCTCTTCGAGCGCCCCTATCGCCATGGCAAGACGCTGCTCGAGCTGTATGTTGATGAGCCGCCGGCATCGCTTTCGCCTGCCTCGCTCAAGCGGCTCGAGCAGGTGCGCGACACACAGTATTTCTCG
>DBGBJN010000076.1:0-12663 GCA_048449885.1 Collinsella sp. | reverse complement strand
CTCAGCAGCGGGAACCTCGTCATTGAACTCTTCGGCCTGGACAGCCTGATTCTGATCCTCGGGCACGATGGCGCCAATCAGCGTCTCGTCGGCAGACGCACCCTCAAAGCCCTCAATCTGCTCGTCAAAAGCCTCGCCCTGCTCACCCTCGGGAGCGACCGGCTGACCATACTCATCCTCGGTATAGGCAGGCTCTTCGTACTCGATGGTATTGCCGTAATCGTTTTGCTGCTGGGCCGCGGCATACTCGGCCGCTGCACGCGCCATCTCTTCGGCGCGACGCTTCTGCTCGCCAAAATACGTTTCAAACGGAATATCGTCAGGGAACTCGTTCTCACCCTGATAGGGGGCGACGTTATCCATGACACCCAGCATGGCGGCAACAGACGACTTGTTGCAAACCGAGCCGGACGTGTAGGGAAGGATAAAACGATTGGAAATGATATTGGCGGCATTGGCGAGCGCCACGAGGGAGGCAAGGATCGCAACAACCCACAGCAGGACCTTCAACGCGCCGGGAAGCGGCAAGATGCGCAGGATGGCAATAGCCGCGGGAGCAATCGTGGCAATCGGGAGCAACTTGGCGATCAGTGCTCGATACGGCGCATAGGGCTCGCGAGCGAGCAGTTCGGCGCGCGGGGAGTCATAGTGCGCGACGACGACAACCGGGCGATTGCGCGGAGAGGCAAGCGGGCCCGACGCCTTGTGGTAGGCGATAACGTTTTGGCTCACGCCCGTTTTACCCAGGCGCGAGATCACGGGGCGACCGGTTCGCTCGAGCACATAGAGCACGGCTCCGACAATGGCCAACAGGGTGCCGACTAAGCCGATACCGCCGCCGATGCCCATAAGCAGGGCGCCGGCAAATGCCAGAATGCCCGTAACGGCAAATGCCATCCTGCTCGGCGCGGGAGCATTAAACTCCTGCACCTCGGGATCAAAGCCGTGGTTGCGGAAAATTTGAGCGATATCTTCAGCAGCCAAGCGCTCTTCTTCGCTGCACGCCGGCGTGATGCCGGTGTTCTGCAGCAGGTGGTTAATATAGTTCTGGGTGTTCGCCATATGCGCTCCACATCCATAATCCGACAAATAGGCCCAATGCATGCACATTAGAACCGTATATAGTCGAAAGTATACCCCGAGCGGGCGCAAACGGCCGAATTCTGGGCATCTTAACGCCCCAAGCGGACAAGGATATAGCCTAATCTCCATATCGGACTAAAATCATGGCATCAAACACCTTCCCATGCGAGGATTCTATGACGGCAAGCGATACAACCGTAACGAATAAAAAGGGGGAGCCGGGGCCCGGTTTCGACAAGACCGCCCAGCGCATCCTCAATCTGTTCTTTGTCCTCAACAGCTCTCCCGAGCCATTGACCACAGAGCAAATTGTCCTGGATTCCGATCTTGGCTATGGGTCGGGCAATATCGACTCGGATAAGCGCAAGTTTCGCCGCGATCGCGAAAAACTCCTCGAACGCGGAATCACGATCAAGGAAGTCCGCGCAGCAGGCGCGCAAGAAACCGAAGAAAGCGCGTGGATCATCGATCGCGAGCACACGTTTGCGGCCGGTGGCCTCATCACTGCAGACGACGCGGACATCTTGCTTGACGCTATCGACCAGACCCTTGCAACCGGCTCGGCCGCGTTTGCCACGCCGCTTGCAGACATACGCTCCAAGATCGCCTACCTCACCGGCGCATCGACCGCAGAAGAGCCTCCCGCCCATCGCTCGCCCGCCATCGATGCGGTGTGGAGCGCTTTTGCCGAACGCTGCGCACTGCGCTTTTTGTATCAAAACGGGCACGGGGAGCAAAAAGAGCGCACCGTCTGCGTGTACGGCATGTTCGAGCACGAGGGCGTGGCGTATTTTTGCGGACTCGACAACGCCACCGATGAAATCAGGACGTTTCGCTGCGACCGTATCGTTCGCGCATGGCGCCCCTCGAAGGCCTACTCCATCCCTGCCGACTTCAACCTGAACGATCGCCTGTTCTTCGAGTTTGATTTTGCCGATTGCAAGCCCGTTATGGCAACCTTTTCGTTTGCCCCGCAAGCCCAGGCCGACATGGTCAGCGGCCTTACGCGCGGTCGCGGGAAGCTCACACACACCGAAGAGGGTTGGACCTGGACCGTCGGCGTGCGCGACCTTAATGCCGCCGCCTCGTTTTGCATGGAGCACGCCATGGACGGCATGAGACCCATTGCCCCCGATGCACTTAAACTGGCGTGGAACCACCTCATCGAAAGGACGGTGCACGAGCATGCCCGCGCGTAAACTCACCAGCGAGCAAAGGCTCTCGCGTGCGATTGACATCATGGAGGCCCTCTACGCTGCCGGCGAGGCCGGTATGACACGAGGGGATATCTGCAGCCGTTTTGATATCACGGGTGCGGCGCTCGACGAAATTATCGATATCGTCTCGACCCTCGCTGACCGTGAGTCGGGCGCACGCATCATCTGCGAACGCCACGGCGAGTGCATCATCTTGACAGGCGATGCGGGGCGTGTGCTGCCCTTGCGCCTAAGTGCCGCCGAAGGTGCCGTGCTCAACCACGAACTCGAATCGATGGGAATCGACTCTCGGGCAGCAGAGCGTATCCGACACGCCCTCCTACCCGAGAAACTCGGCTACAACCAGCGCGTCGTCGATACCGTTGCCCGAGGATCGCACTGGCAACAGCTGAACTGCGCGATTCAAGACGGCGTTCGATGCCGCATCATCTACCGTTCGATGGACGACACACGGCCGCGTGAGCGTCTCATCGACCCCCTGCGCATCGCGACGCATGGCGACCAAACATATCTGATTGCCTGGGATGTCGAAGTTGATGCGCAGCGCTCCTACCGCATGGACAAAATCGAAGGCCTTGCCCTTACCGACGATTCTGTGGAGCGCCACACATCCGCGTCCTCGTCCCTCCACGAATCCCTTTCCCAAGCGGAGCAGAGCGCAAAACTCCTCATGCCGCTCGACATGGCAGAGCGCCTAGACTGGGCCGGCATCATGTCGATTGAGCCAAACGGGGCAGACATGGCGACGGTGACCGTGCGTTATGGGTCAGAGCACTGGCTGTTCTGCCAGGTAATCGCAGCGGGCGGAGCCATCCGCATACTGGATGACCCCGCCCAGGCATTGCGTCTATGCGATATGGCGAAGAGCCTGACCTGCCCGCTTTAACGGCGTCGCTCGTGGCGTGCACGCCACAGCTGCAAATAATGACCGATCTGTGCCGACTCGATACGCTGGTAGGAAGTCGTGGGCAGCGACGTCAAGAACTTCTTGCCGTAGCCCTTTGTCACCAAGCGCGGATCTGCCAAGATGAGCACACCGCAATCGGTTGACGAGCGGATGAGACGGCCGGCGGCTTGCTTGACTTCGAGCACCGCCTCGGGCAGCGAGTAGCGCGCCCAGGCGCGGTCTTCGCGCAGGTTGCGCTCACACGAAAGAGGATCCGTGGGGCTCGAGAACGGCAGCTTGGGGATAATGACGCAGCGCAGCGTCTCGCCGCTGGCGTCAAAGCCCTCCCAAAAGGCCTTGAGCGCAAAGAGCGATGAGGTCGGCTCGTTGATAAACCGATCGCGCAGACGGCGCGGGGACGAGTTGCGCTGTTGGCAATTGAGCTCCAGACCCGCTCGCGCCAATTTGGGCTCGACACGAGCATACAGGTCCTCCATATCGCGCCTGTTGGTGAAGAGCGTGAGCACCGATCCACCCATGGCGAGATGGGCATCGACCAGCACGCACTCGAGCGCCGAGAGATAGCGCTCGCGATCGCGCGGATCGGGAATGTCCCCCGCCACGACCACGGCCATATTCGAGTCAAAGTCATAGCTCGAATCCAGGTGCAGCGATGAGGATGTCGACGCACCGATGCGATCGAGGCCGACAGCATGGTTGAAATGCTCAAAGCTCTTGGACACCGTCATGGTCGCCGAAGCGAAGATGGCCGTGTGCACTTCGGGCAGCCACTCGTTCGCCAAGGCCTCGCCGATATCGATGCGCTCGGCGGTCATAGACTCCCCGCCCGCACGCAGCCGACGGTTAACCTGCAGCGAGTACACATAGTGCTCGTCCGTACCCTCAATGATGAGCTTGAGATTCTCGGCCAGCTCGTGCAGACGGCGCGAAATGTCGCCTAGGTCGACAACGACCTCGGGCTTATCGGCGGCGACGGTCTGCACCAGCGCGTCTACGCTTTTATCCGCCTGGTCCAGCGCATCAATTGCGGTATGGGCCGACTGCAAAAAATCGTGCCAGTCATCCGACTCGCGCAGCTCGGGGCCAATCCACAGATTCGCGTTATCGTAGCTCCCACGGGCGCGACGGCCGAGCTCGCGCACACCATCGAACACATCGGCAATCGCCATGCTCGCGCGGGCAACCGTCGACGTCGCTTTGGCGGTGAGCCCCAGGTAGAGCGTGGAGCCCTCGGAAGTGGCCAAATCACGGGAAACCTGACTCAGCGCGCCGGCACTCGACCCACCCAAGCGCTCAAACAGCACGCGCGACTCATCTGCCGAAACCACGCGCGCCCATTGGCGACGGGCCTCGCGCTCGATGGAATGGGCCTCGTCGACCACCCAGTGACGAATCGGGGGCAAAATCCTCCCCTCGGCGGCCACGTTGCGGAACAACAGAGAATGGTTGGTGACCACCACGTCGGCATGTGCCGCACGACGGCGCGCCCCGTGGACCAGGCATTTGTCAGGGAAGAACGGACACAGACGACGGGCACACTCGCGCGAAGCCGTCGTAAAGTCGGGACGGTTGACGCTGCGCCAGCGAATGCCGAGTGAATCGAGGTCGCCATCGGCAGATTGGCACACATACGCCATGATCACCGCAACCGCCGTGAGCGTGTCAGCAGGATCGCGCTTGGTGGTGATCTCAACCTGACCACGGCTCATGCGCTCGAGCTTGCGCAGACACGGATAGTGGTCATAGCCCTTGAGTGCACAAAACGACAGGCCCCCGTCCAGCTGCTCGGCGAGCTTTGGTAGCTCATGGTACATAAGCTGGTCGGCAAGATTATTCGATTTGGTTGCAATGCCGACGGTAATGTTGTTTCGGCGGGCGGCCTCGGCGAAGGGCACGAGATAGGCCATCGACTTACCGACGCCCGTGCCCGCCTCGATCACGCGATGGGTGCCCGTGACCAGCGCATCGCGAACCTCAACCGCCATCGCGATCTGCTCGTCGCGCGGCTCATAGGTGGGGTACATGCGATTGACCAGGCCGCCGGGGGCGTAATCTGCTTCGATCTCTTCACGACTCGGCATCTTAAGGACCGGCAGCTCGTCCGCATCAACGCGATCGTCTGCGCGATCGGCCTTGAGCACATCGGCACGAGCGGCGCTGAGCGAAAATATCGAACCCGGGTTCTGTCCAGCCAAAAAAGAAAAAATGGGGCGATATGACCAAGGCACGTCCGCGTGCATGTCCGCCAAGCGCGCCATAAGGCCCGAAGGCAGGTCGGTAAGTGCGACCAACAGCACGCGCCACACACCGCACAGGGCATCAACGTCGGCGTTCGCACGGTGCGATACTGAATCGCACCCAAACAAGTCGGCCATAAAAGACAGCTTGTGCGAGGCCAGGCGCGGAAGTGCGATGCGCGACAGTGCCAGCGAATCGATCCAGATGTCGCTGACGTTGACACCGCCCTTGACCGACTCGATAAACGACCGGTCAAACGTGGCGTTATGCGCGATAACAGGACAGCCGCCCACAAAGTCGGCGAGTGCCGCGACGGCCTCGACGGCCGACGGAGCATCTGCCACATCGGCGTTCGTAATGCTCGTGAGCTCGGTAATCTCTGCAGGAATCAGCTGCTTGGGATGCACGAACGTATCAAAGCGGTCAATGACCTCGCGGCCCGAAAGGCGGGCCGCGGAAATCTCAATTAACTCATTGTCCTGCACCGAAAGACCCGTGGTCTCGGTATCGAGGACGATTACGTCCTCCTCGATGAGGCCAAACGATTGCGTCTTAGCGCGCTCGGCGAGCGTGGCGTAAGAATCGATGACGAACTGCGGCGTTCCAGGAGATACGGCGTCCTCGATTAGCATGCAACGCCCGCCCGGCGGAGACCCATACGGATCAGGCTGTCGCACACCTGCGGGAACGTCATGTCGTCGGTATGGCGAATCTCATCGGGATACAGCGACGTATCGGTCATGCCGGGAATGGTGTTGGTCTCGAGAATGACAGGGCCGTCCTCGCTCACGATAAAATCGCTGCGCGAAACGCCCAGACAGCCGAGGGCCTTATGGGCCGCACAGGCAAGTTCCTGGGCACGCGCATAGTTTTCGGGCGAAATCTGCGCCGGAATGCGGTGGATGTCTGTGGGGTCGACGTACTTTACATCCAGGTCGTAGAACTCGCAGTCCTCGGGCTTGCGAATCTCCACAATCGGCAGCGCGCGCACGTCGTCCTCGCCGTACACGCCCACAGTGATCTCGGTTCCCTCGATGCACTTTTCGACCAGCACTTTATCGCCGTACTCAAAAGCCTTGGCGATTGCCGCCGGCAGCTCTGAGGGCTCGTGGACGAGCGAAATGCCGTAGCTGGAGCCGTTGACGGCGGGCTTTACAAAGCACCGCTCGCCACAAATCTCGACGATACGATCGATATCGACCTCGTCGCCCGCCTCAAGCGCCAGGCCGGGGGCAATGGGGATGCCCACCTTGGCATACAGAAGTTTTGAAACCTCTTTATCGGCGCCACATGCGCTGGCGAGCACGCCTGACGCCGTGTAGGGGATACCCAGCGTCTCCATGGCCCCCTGCATGGCGCCATCCTCGCCGCCGGCGCCGTGCATGGCGATAAACGCCACGTCGAAGCCACCGGTCGCCATAGTCACCATAAAGTCATCGGCGGCGGTGTCGAGCAGCTCCACCGAGGTGTAGCCGGCCTCCTTCAGTGCCACCACGACATTCTTTCCAGAATTGAGCGAAATCTCGCGTTCGGCGGAATGGCCGCCCGCCAAGACCGCTACGTGCATGTTCTCTAGGCTTTTACCCGGCATGGGCAGACTCCTCCTCTATAATTCCTGCAGCTGATACCATATTGTAGCGATACCCTCTACGTTTCCCCAAAATCGAAAGGCTTCCATGAATCCCAGGACTAAATCTCAAGACATTCGCGACTTGAGCCAAAACGATATTCGCGAACTTGTCGCCGAACTCGGCCAACCCGCTTTTCGCGCAAAGCAGCTCATCGAATGGGTTTTTGAGAAGAACGTTTGTTCGTTTGATGACATGACCAACCTTCCCAAGGCCTTCCGCGAGCAGCTGAAGGAAGCATTTGCCTTCGACACGCCGACTGAACTCACCAAGCAGGTTTCCAAAGATGGCTCTCGCAAGTATCTGCTCGAGTACCACGATGGCATTTCCGTTGAGACTGTCGGTATGCCCCGTCGTAACAAGCTTTCCGTCTGCGTTTCCACTCAGGCAGGCTGTGGCATGGGCTGCGCCTTTTGCGCTACCGGTCTGAACGGCCTCAAGCGCTCGCTGACCGCTCAGGAGATCGTTGACCAGGTACTCCACGTTTCCAACGACTTTGGCGAGCGCGCGACAAGCGTAGTTTTCATGGGCCAGGGCGAGCCTTTCGCCAACTTTGACGAGGTTCTCAAGGCGCTGCGCATCCTTAACGATCCCGACGGTATCGGTATTGGAGCCCGTCACCTCACCGTCTCTACCAGCGGCGTTATTCCCGGTATTCGCAAATTTGCCGACATCCCCGAGCAGTTCACGCTTGCTGTTTCCCTGCATTCCGCCATCCAGTCGACGCGCAATAAGCTCATGCCCGGTGTTAAGAAGTACACGCTGCTACGCCTTCACGAGGCGCTTCAGCTCTACACCGAGAAGACGGGTCGCCGCCCGACCTATGAGTATGCAATGATCGAAGGCGTCAACGATACGAATCCCGAGATGCAGGCGCTCTGCGACTTCTGCGAGGGCACGCTGTGCCACGTCAACCTGATCCAGCTCAACGATATCGAGGGCAGTCCTCTCAAACCGTCACCGATTCATAAGGTTGAAGACCTTCAGCGTCGTCTTGAGTCCCGTGGCATTGAGACCACGATCCGTAACTCTCGCGGCAACGATATCGACGCTGCTTGCGGCCAACTCAAGCAGCGCTTCAAGGTTCAGAAGAACGCGTAGGGGAGACCAACCTAAACGTTTCATGTGAAACATCGAACAGCCCCGGTTGCTTAATTGCAACCGGGGCCGTTTCATATCTATCATTAATCTGTATGGCGCAGTTGTTCAACACTTTTTCGCAAGAAATAAGGGGTCCCCGTTCTGGCGTTCAGAGAAGGACCCCTTCAATAAAGGCTAGTAATTGTTAGGTACCTAAAAGCCTACATTTTCCCATTGATGGTTAACCCAATCTTGATTAATCTTGGGATTCTTAGTTACCTGAGCTGTACGCATAGCGACATCCTCAGTCATAACATCCATTTTCTTTTTGGACGTATCGACGATATCTTGCGCTCCGCGAAGCAGACGACCACGCAATTCATCGTCTGTTGCGATCTTAAATCCCGCAAACGCACCAACCGCTACAGTTGCAGCCAAAGCAAGAGCAGTCAGAACTTTATTCTTCATCCTGATCTCCCTGGTCAAATTGAATCATCTCGCCAAGAATGCGAGACAGCTCTTCCTCATCCTTAAACTCGATCTCGATTTTATTCTTGCCGCGCGAGCTCTTGACGCGAACGTTCGTGTTAAACACCTGACGCAGAACGCGTGCAGCCTTCTTAAAAGACTGAGGCGTTGCAGGGCGAGGTGTTTTAGGCGTCTCTCCGGCAGAAAACAGTGGGGCAAGATTTTCTGTCGCACGGACAGACAATCCCTCTGCAACAACCTTCTCAGCAAGATTAATGCGCGCATCTTCATACGGAACAGCAAGAATTGCACGAGCATGACCAGCAGTTAGCTTGCCTTCAAAGATCATATGCTGAACTACCTCTGGAAGATCAAGCAAGCGCAACGAATTCGTGATTGCGGAACGAGACTTGCTGACAGCCTTTGACAAGGCTTCTTGAGTCATACCGCTCGCATCGATGAGCTGTCGATATCCCTTTGCCTCTTCGACGGGGTTAAGGTCAGAGCGCTGAAGGTTTTCAATCAGCGCGAGTGCAAGCATCTGCTCATCATCAACATCTTTAATGATGACAGGGAGCTCCTCAAGACCCGCAAGTTTCGAAGCCTGATAACGGCGCTCACCCGCGATAATCTCATAGCCATTACCGTGCTTGCGCACAAGAAGCGGCTGAAGAACGCCATGCTCCTGAATTGACTCACTCAACTCTCGAAGCTCGGTCTCGTTGAAGTGAATTCGTGGCTGATTTGGGTTCGGAACGATGTCTTCGATTGGAAGTTTAGTTTCCGAAGCGGCATTTGATGCTGATGATGCAGATCCGCCAGTCTCATATTCAGCTTCAGAAACCAGTGCATTGAGTCCACGACCCAAGCCGCTGCGCTTCTTAGGACTAGGCACGCTTAATCACCTCTTTAGCAAGGTTCATATACGCCTTTGCGCCCTTATTCTGCGGCGCATAGGTAATTACAGGCTCACCGAACGAGGGCGCTTCTGAAATTTTAACTGTACGTGGAATCAAGGTCTTGAATGCCTTGTCGCCAAAATATGATTGAACCTCTTCGACAACCTGGTTCGAAAGCGATGTGCGCGAATCGTACATAGTCATAAGCACGCCATAAGTATCAAGGCTCTTATTAAGGCGTGTTTTAACCATCTTCATCGATTCAAGCAGCTTTGTGACACCTTCGAGTGCGTAATATTCGCACTGAATAGGAATCAAAACACTATCCGCAGCTGTTAACGCATTAATGGTTAGCAAACCAAGCGATGGCGGACAGTCAATAAATATAAAATCAAACTCATCCTGAACAGGCTCAAGTAGATCCTTTAAGCGAGTTTCACGGGCAATCGCACTGACAAGTTCGATTTCCGCACCTGCAAGCTGGATAGTAGCCGGAATTACAAAAACCTTATTGCAATTTGTATCAAGAACGAGCGATTCTGCCGGAACATCGTTCAGCAATGCATCATAGATGCAGTGATCGAGCTCTTCTTTTTCGATTCCAAAACCACTCGTACTATTACCCTGTGGGTCAAAATCGACAATTAACGTCTTTCGACCCAGTTCACCCAACGCCGCTGCAAGATTTACAGCTGTGGTGGACTTACCTACGCCGCCTTTTTGGTTGATGATAGCGATGATACGCGTGCCTTTTGCGCTCTTAGAACGCTTAACGTCGCGAAATCCCACGGTCCCTCCTGGTGTATTTAAAGCTGTTGAATGGAGGATGTTTCACGTGAAACAATCCGATTCGACACCGATTGCAATGTTTCACGTGAAACATTGCAATCAGCACTATCCATTATGTTTCACGTGAAACATCTAGGCAAGCGGATTCTTTTTTGCCATGCCATTAGCACGCGGAAGAGAAACAGATGCCTGACGAGTCTTTTTAAGGATAATAAATTCACGGTGACCCAGACCATTCGGCAAATCAAGGTCGTCCGTCATAAGCATGGTAAAGCCGCATATCTTTGCAGCCGCAAGACCAGATTGAAGCTCTTCATCAGATGGATTCCCCTTCGTAATAACAAAAAGACCACCATCTTTTAGAAAAGGAGAAGCGTACTCAACGAGAACCGGTAATGGTGCGAGCGCACGGGCGGTCACAACTGTAAATTGTTTCTTATGAGATCGAGCATATTCTTCAAGACGATTGTGAACGGCATTAGCATGCTTAAGGCCAAGCTTCTTAACAAAGGAATTAACTGCATCGACTTTCTTGCCAACGGAATCGATATAGGTAGCCTTTCGTCCACTTGCAATAGTCAACGGAATACCTGGGAATCCAGCACCGGTACCCATATCAAGCAAAGCACCTTCAGGAGCTTTATCAATATAGGGTAGCAAAACAAGTGAGTCAAGAATATGAAGGACGGCTGCATCATCAACATTCAGGATGCGCGTTAGATTGGTAGTCTTATTGGACTCCAGAACAAGATCAAGATGCTGGATACAGACACGAAGGCTATCGTCGGAGACCTTCAAAGAATAGTCTTTACAATACGAAATTAGACGGCTCAGCATTTGGCTTGCCTGCTCATCAGATAACACAAACAAGACGACTCCTTTCTGACAAAAATCAGTGTATCGAGAACTTTTGACAAAAAAAGGGGACGTGGAAACCACGTCCCCTTAGCATAGACTCGAGAAGATTATCGAGCAACAATCACAACATGGCGATCGGGGTCAGAGCCCTCAGAATGCGTGTCGACAGCATCGTTACCACGAAGGGCAATATGAACCAGTCGACGTTCGTAGGCATTCATGGGCGGCAAGGAAACACTTTTATGAGTGCGAATAGCGCGCTCGGCAGCGGACTGGGCCATAGAAGCAACCTTGTCCTGTCGACGGCTCTTATAACCTTCGACGTCGACGACGACCGGATACCTAAAGCCAAGCTTGCGACTCACCAACAGGGAGAACATAACTTGAAGAGCATCGAGGGTACGTCCATGACGGCCAATGAGAACAGCAAGATCAGGAGCAGTTACGTCCAGGATCAACTCGCCCTCGTCACCCTCATACTCATCGATGGGTGAGTTCGCCGCATCGAAGTGCGAAAGGATGGAACGCAGAATGGAAATAGCCACATCGGCAATGGTGTCGAGCTCCTCATCGGTCAGCTCTTCACCAGCCTTGTAACGCTGTGCAATCTCGGGATAATCGCCCGCGACCCGCGGGGCAACCTCCTCAAGCATATCCTCGACGATCTCTTCAGACATAACGAACTCCAAAAGTTAGGTACCTAAATAAGAATACTATCCCACTACTTCTTCTTGTGCGGACGCGGCTTCTTCTCGCGACGGGTAACCTCGACCTGCAGCGGAGCGTTCTTGAGGCGCTCCTCCTCATCGGCCTTAGCCTTGTCGATAACCTTCTGCGTCACGAAGATCTGCTGGATAACCTGCCAGGCAGAAGACACATCGTAGTACAGCAGAACGCCGACGGGCAGGCTCCAGCCCATCCAAAGCATCATGACGGTCATGACGACGGCCATCATGCGCATGCTCTGGGCCTGCTGACCGGTCTGATTGCGAGACATATACAGCTGCGGAATCAGGGTCAAGACAGCGAACAGAATCAGGCAAACCAGTGCAGGCAGCGCAACCATAAAGCCATCGGCAAAAGAAGCGCTCGGCGTGGTGGTAAGGTCAGGCAGGATGTTGAAGAACGAGAACGTGCCGTCGCTAAAGTACTGCGGCAGGTTACGCAGCAGCGTAAACAGGGCGAACAGGACAGGCATCTGGATCAACAGCGGCAGACAACCAGCCATGGGGTTGAACTTGTTCTCGCTGTAGAACTTCTGCATCTCCTCGGCCTGACGCTGGGGATCGTCAGCGTAGCGCTCCTGGATCTCGAGCATCTTGGGCTGCAGCACCTGCATGCGCGCCGTCGACTTTGTCGACTTGAGCATGAGCGGCGTCAGCAGCAGACGGATGATGACCACCAGGATGATGATGGACAGGCCCCAGTCGACCGCAAAGGTCTGGATGAGCTTGAGCAGCTCGAAAAGGATGTTAACGATCCAATCCCACATGTAA
>DBGBJN010000075.1:0-2794 GCA_048449885.1 Collinsella sp. | reverse complement strand
CATCGAGCTGATAGCGCGTATCGACAGACGGGTTCATCGTAACGGTGAGGATCATTTTTAGCTCCTTATCTCGCAGGCTCCTTGTGCCTCGCGATACGAGTCGACAAAACGGAATTACAGAATCTCAATCGTGAACGAGCGCACGATGGTTTCTTTGGGCTTGGCGATAAGGCAGCCGCGCTTGTGCTCAAGCACGTCGTCCTCATCGGAGCAGGTCGAAAGGCCACCCCAGGGTTCAACTGCCACAAAATCGCCCTCGGGCTTGCTCCACACAATGAGATATGGGAAGCCCTCAAAGCTCAGGCGGACGCCCTTGTCCTCGCCCTTTTTGGAAAGCGTGACCTGACGGCTCTCGAGCACGTCAAAGATGGTCTCCGCAAAATCGAAGAGCTCATGTGACAGAGGCAGCGTCTTTCCAACCATGGGGTTCTTGGAGCGCCTGTCCACATCAATCAAGCCAGTCGAAGGAACGGCGGTGCAGAGCTCCGCAGCCTCATCCTTCTCAAAGCGCAGCTCGTAGTCCGTATAGGACTCGCCCTCATCGAGCGGACACCTAAAGCCGGGATGACCGCCGATAAAGAACGGCATGTCCTCGGTTCCCTCGTTGGTCACCTCATAGGAGACGCGCACGGCATCTCCCTCAAGCGTATAGCGGGCGACAAGCTTAAACGGGTACGGATAATCGCTCAGCAGCGCGGCGTTATCCTCGGAAGCCAGGCACATCACCAGCTCGTTCTCGCTCTGGCTCAGCAGCTTCCACTCCTGTTTGCGCGCAAACCCATGGCGAGCGAGCTTTACATGATGCCCGGCAAACGTCATGGCATTGTTGTCGCGCAAGCCTCCGCAAATCGGGAAGCAAATCGGTGCCTGGCCGGACCACACGGCGGGATCGCCCTGCCACAAATCCTCGCGACCGTCGGCCTCAATCGAGGTAAACGAGCCGCCGGCCGTGGACACCTTAATAGAAATCGAATCGTTGGAGAGAGCGTATTCCATTGCCCATCCTTTCGAACAACTGCTTTTTGCTCGCAAGAACCCGTCTCGGCCCTGACCAAAGGACAAACCCGCACGTTCATCGATGCGTCCGGTATCCCAGCCATGCAACGGGGTACCATACAGACATTGATGCAATTACAGCTGAAAGGCCTTCTTATGCGAACCATCATCCTTTATGCCTCGCGCCATCACGGCAATACGAAAAAGCTCGTGGACGCCATCGTCGAGGCACACCCCGAAATCGATACCCTCGACGTCAAGGCGCTTGGCAAAAACGAGTATCCCAACCTGCACGAATATCATCTAATCGGTGTCGCCACGGGCATTTATTACTCCGAGATCGACAAAGATATGGCACGTGTGCTCACCAACGTGCTGCAGCCGCAGGACAAGGTGTTTGGCCTTATGACCTACGGCGGCAAAAACAAGTGGTACGGCAAGGATATCGATGGCATCTGCCGCATGAAGCAGGCCATCTTTATGGGTGTCTACGGCTTCCCCGGCTTTGATACGTGGGGGCCGTTCAAGCTCGCCGGCGGTGTCCAAAAGGGACACCCGACCGCTGAGGAAATTAAGGGCGCCGTCGACTTCTTCGACAAGATCGAAGACGAGTATGGCGACATCATCGTCGAAGAGTATGCCAAGCGCGAGAAGCGCCTAGCATACGAGAAGGAGCATCCTGCAGGAGGCCTGGTGGCCGGCGTCAAGCGCACGGCAAAGAAGATTGCTAACAAGCTGTAACTGTGAAGGTGCTTTTGAGCGTTTAACCCATACGGCGGGTCCGAGCAGATTCGGGCCCGCCGTCTTTTTCTATCGTTACTCAGTAAAGGCGTTGCCGACGCTCTGGCCGCCAACATACGTCTCGACGAGGGTGAGCTCATGGTCGAACACGACAAAGTCGGCGTCGCGACCAGGCATGATGCTGCCGCACTTATCCTCGATGTGCGCGGAGCGTGCCGGCACCTCGGTTGCCATGCGAATGGCGATATCGGCGCTGGCGATGCCCCAGTCGACGATGTTCTTGACGCCCTGGGCAAGCGTGAGCACCGAGCCGGCAATGCTCTTGCCGTCGGCGAGCCAGCACAGGTTGTCCTTCATGATGACGTCCATGCCGCCACTGGTGTAGCTGCCCTCGGGCATGCCGCCACAGCCCAGACAGTCAGTGATGAGCACCGTGTGTTGCCAGCCCTTTGCCTGCAGCAGCGCCTTGATGGCGGCAGGGTTTACGTGCTTGCCGTCACAGATGATCTCGGCGTAGGTCTCGGGCGTGGACATGGCAGCACCCACAACACCGGGCTCACGGTGATGCAGCCCGCGCTGGCCGTTATAGGTATGCGTAAAGCAGCTGGCGCCGGCGTTGATGGCGGCGATGCACTCATCGTAGGTGGCGTCGGAGTGACCGATGCTGGTCACCACTCCCTTGGCATTCAGAGCAGCCGCATAAGCAGCGGCACCGTCGCGCTCGGCCGCCATGGCGCTCTTAACGATGCGACCACCCGCAGCCTCCTGCCACTGATCGAAGACCTCCTCGGAGGGATCGATCAGGTAAGCGGGGTTCTGCGCGCCCACGTGCTTCATGGTAAAGAAGGGGCCCTCCAGGTAGATGCCCTGAATGCGAGCACCGCAGAAGTCGGGACCACGACCCTCGTCCGCCTGGGCGATGGCGGCGCAGGCGTCCTTGATCTGCTCGACGCCATCGGTGAACGTCGTGGGCAGCCAGCTGGTGGTACCGCGACGGGCGAGCTCGGTCGAGCTGATATCGATGCCCTCGGGATCATTATCGGTAGTCGAGTGGTTG
>DBGBJN010000074.1:0-4648 GCA_048449885.1 Collinsella sp. | reverse complement strand
CGACCGGGCCGCGCGGCAAGGAGATATACTGCCAGACCGGAGGGGCCCCGTGGGCGGGAATCGCGCACTCCATATTTTGTTCACAAATGAATAGGTCCCTCAGTCGCATCACTGAGGTTAAAACTGAAGCATTGGCTTCTGATATTGGCGATGACCAGCTGTTTTATGAGTATTGAGACATCGGTCATCTCTGGAGCGCTACTTTACTCCAAAGGCATCAGCCATTTGTTTCCCATCGGTAAAAGGCAGGTTTTGTTCGCCAAGCGTTCTTATATATAGACAGATACGGGTTCGAACCCATGAAAGGGCGACAAAAAAGACGGCCAACCGAAGTTGACCGTCTCGGCAATCTTTGGGTGGGCCGTCAGGGGTTCAGCCTGCTTCGCAGGCGGCCGCTGCGGCGCTTTCTCGCCTTGCGCGCTGCGCTGGCAAACGCTCACGCGTTTACTCAGCTCCGCGCCCCGACGGGTTCGAACCCGTGTCGCGGCAATAAAAAAGCGACCAACCGGAGTCGATCGCTTTCTTTTCTATGGTGGGCCGTCAGGGGTTCGAACCCTGGACCTTGGGATTAAAAGTCCCCTGCTCTGCCAGCTGAGCTAACGGCCCGCGGGTGGCATTGTACCACGGTCTGGGACTATTCCCAACTCCATTGGCCGTTCTGGAAAATCACAACTTCACGTCCATCAGGCGTAATGCCCGTAATATCGATGTCGTCCGTGCCGATCATAAAATCGACGTGCGTGCTCGAGACGTTAACACCATGCTCCAGGAGCTCCTCCTTGGACATGTCATACCCACCCTCGATGCATTCGGGGAAACCGACACCTAGCGCGAGATGGCAGCTAGCGTTCTCGTCATAGAGCGTATCGTAGAACAGAACACCACTTTCGCGGATCGGCGTGTTCTTGGAAATGAGCGCGACCTCTCCCAGGTGAGCAGCGCCCTCGTCAGTATCGATGATACTTGCGAGCGTTGCCTTGCCCACGCGGGCGTCGTAGTCCACCACGCGGCCGCCCTCGAATTTAATCCAAAAATCGTCGACCTTATTGCCGTGGTGGATGAGCGGCATGGCCGAGTACACGATACCGTCGGCGCGCATGCGATCGGGCGAAGTGAAGACTTCCTCGGTGGGAATGTTGGGGAAGAAGGGGTGCCCATCGGGCGTCTTGCCCTTGCCGCCGGCCCACTCGTGACCCTTCGTCATGCCAATCGTCAGATCGGTTCCATTTGCCGCGGTGTAATGCAGGCAGTCGAAACGATTGTCGTTCAGGAAACGCAGGTTCTTTTCGAATGCGGCGTCATGGAGTTCCCAGTCGCTCTCTGGGTCCTGGCCATCGGCGCGCGCGGTGTGCAGAATCGCATTCCACAGCTTATAGATTGCAACCTCATCGGCGTCTCCCGGGAACACCTCGTGCGCCCAAGCCACGACCGGAGCGCCGGCGATGCACCACGGATTGATGTTGTAATCCAGTCCACGGCGGAAAACTTTGCACTGCGTATTCCTCGCCTTTGATGCCGCGGCCGGCTTGGCTGGATCGATGCCCTTGAGGGCCGCAGGATCCGCACCCTCGATAAAGACAAAGCAGGCGCCGTCCTGGGCCAGGGAATCCAGCTGCAGGCGCTTCCACTCGGGCGTCTGTTCAAAAAAGCTTTTCTCGACATGCTCGTACGTGAGCCTCGTCACGGCATCATCGGCCCAAATGACCGTCACGTGGCCGGCGCCGGCAGCATAGGCCTCCGCGACCACCACGCGCGCAAACGGCGCGCACTCGACCGGAGACTGAACGACGACCTCCTGGCCGGGCTTGACGTTTACGCCCTTGCGGACGACCAGGCGCGCGTAGTTTTTAATCTTGGGCTCCAGGGCCTTCATGCCCTCCAGAGCCTCTTCGACCGTCAGGGCAGCTCGAATCATGTGCCACTCCATCTATCTATAGAACAGTAAAAAGGCGCGCCGCAAAAACGACGCGCCTTATATCTTAGCGATATGTATGGATACAAACGCTACTTCTTCTTGGAGTCCTTCTTGTCCTCCTCGGCAGCTGCGCGCTCGATAAGAGCGTTGAGCTTGTTCTCGGACATGCCCTCGGCCTGCGCGCGGTACATGTTGCGCAAGGGACGAATACGAGCGAAGTCGTAGATAAAGTCACCTAAGATGATGACGTAGGACAAAACGATGCCGACCATCTGAACAGGACTGGACACCGTGCCGCCGGGAGCGAAGTACAGCGAGGCCCAAATTGCCACGACGAGCACCATGCCAATGGCGAGCACAATCCACCAGATGCGACGGCGCTTGGTGTAGTCCTCGTCCTGCTTGAGGAGGATATTCGACACCGTATAGATGCGGTCCTCCTTGGCGCGCTGCTTAGCCTTGCGGGCGCGCTTCTCCTCTTTAGAGAGGCCCTCGAGGTTCTCGCCCTTCTCGAGCTCTTTGCGGCGTGCCTTAGACGAAGCCGGCACGACGCGAACGGAGCTCGCTGCTTGGCGGGCGGGCTTAGCAGATGCGGCAGACTTGCGCGCAACCCCGGTAACTTCGTGGGATTGCGTGCGCTTGTTCGTGGCGCTACGGGTACTCACTTATGCGTTCTCCTTCATGCTTGTGAACTGGGAGCCCGTGATGATCTGGAAGGCCTCGCTATAGCGCTCGGACGTGCCATCAATGACCTCGGCGGGCAGGTGCGGGGTCTCCCCCGTCATATCCCAGTTGGCCTTGAGCCAATTGCGGACGAATTGCTTGTCGTAGCTAGGCTGGATCTTGCCCTCCTCGTAGCTGGCAGCAGGCCAGAAACGGCTGGAGTCGGGCGTGAGGCACTCGTCGATCAGCGTGACCTTGCCATCAATAACACCAAACTCGAACTTGGTGTCGGCAATGATGATGCCACGGGTCGCGGCGTACTCGGCAGCGGCCTTGTAGATCTTGAGGGAAAGGTCACGAATCTGCGTGGCGATGTCCTCGCCCACGATCTCGCAGCAACGCTCGAACGAGATGTTCTCGTCGTGGTCACCGATCTCGGCCTTCGTGGACGGCGTGAACAGCGGCTCGGGAAGCTTGGAAGCCTCGGTCAGGCCCTCAGGCAGCTGGATGCCGCAGACGGTGCCGTTCTCGTCGTAGGTCTTCTTGCCCGAACCGGTCAGATAGCCGCGGACGATGCACTCGATAGGAATCGTCTGGGCCTTCTTAACCAGCATGGCACGGCCAGCGAGGTAGTCACGATACTCAGCAAACTCCTCGGGGAAATCCGCCGGGTCGATGGAAACGAGATGGTTGGGGACGATGTCGGCAAACTTATCGAACCAGAATGCCGAGATGCGATTGAGTACCTCTCCCTTAAACGGGATCTCGTCGGGAAGAATGAAGTCGAACGCAGAAATGCGGTCGGTGGCGACCATCAGCAGGTTTTCACCGGCATCGTAGATATCACGAACCTTGCCACGGGAATCCGGACGACGCTCCATCGTTGTCACGTGAGTCACTCCTTACCTAAATACGACAGAAATGCGGGTTCTTTCCCGCATGTTTTCGCAAACTCGGAGCGGCAGGGACGCGGCCCCTCCTTCACCGAATAGCGAAAAGCTAGTGCTCCATTGTAGTAGATGCCGCGTCTGCCGTGTGCTCGCGGGGCAGATGAATTGTAAAAGTCGTACCCTTTCCAAGCTCCGACTCCACGGATATGTAGCCATGGTGACGCTCGACGATCTGCTTGGTCACGGCGAGGCCAACGCCCAGGCCGCCAGCTTCGCGGGCGCGGCTGGCATCGGCGCGCCAAAACCGCCCGAAGATGCGCGACAGATCGTCCTTGGCAATACCGATGCCGGTATCAGAAACGGCAATGCTGACGTGCTTGCGGTCACTGAGCACCGACACCACGACCCAACCGCCCTCGGGGGTGTAGCGCATGGCGTTGCTCATGAGGTTGATGACGCATTGCGTGATCATGTCGGGATCGGCCTCGACGACATCGTCGTGACCCTGGGTCTCGTCCGCAAAACGCAGGCGCAGATCGCGGTCGACAAACAGGCGCTCCTGGGCATTGACGATGGAACGCACAAAAGGAACCATGTCCACCGGCTCAAGGTTGAGCGGAGCCGTGCTGTTTTCCATGCGCGACAGGTCGAGCATCTGCTGCACCAGACGAGCCAGGCGACGCGTCTCGGAAGCAACGGTCTCCAAATGCTCATCGTCGGTGGGATACACGCCATCCTGCATGGCCTCGACCGTTGCGAGCATGGCCATAAGCGGCGTGCGAAGCTCGTGTGCAACGTCTGAGGTCAGGCGCTTCTCGTGTTTCATATCCTTCTCGAGCGAAGTGGCCATCTCATCGAAGGTCTCACCCAGCTGATCGATCTCGTCATCACCGCGCAGTCCCGTGCGAGCCGACAGGTCGCCGTCACGGATTTGCTTTGCGGTACTGGTGATGCGATGAATCGGCTTGGTGAGCATGCGCGACACGAGCGATCCGATAACGACCGAAATGCAGATTGCAACAACCGCGGCGAGGGCCATGGCGTTAAAGGTCTTCTCCCTAAACGCAGAGTCCGCCTTGGTGAGCAGAGCGTCGGAGCCGATGGCCCACAGCTTTACCTGTCCGACATGCTCGCCGGAAGACGTTACAATCTCGACGTTAGCAACGCTATCGGAGTCGGT
>DBGBJN010000073.1:0-2359 GCA_048449885.1 Collinsella sp. | reverse complement strand
GAAGAAGACCATCGCAATCGGTTGCGACCATATCGTTACGGACGAGAAGATCTATCTGGCCGACCGCCTGGAGCAGGCTGGCTACAAGGTGCTCGACTGCGGCACCTACAGCCACACCCGTACGCACTATCCCATCTACGGCAAGGCCGTGGGCGAGGCCGTTGCCAGCGGCAAGGCCGACTTTGGCGTGGCCCTGTGCGGCACCGGCATCGGCATCACCAACGCCGTCAACAAGGTTCCCGGCGCCCGCTGCGCCCTGGTCCGCGACATGACCTCTGCCCTGTATGCCCGTCGCGAGCTCAACGCCAACATCGTGGGCTTTGGCGGCAAGATTACCGGCGAGTTCCTGATGGCCGATATCATGCTTGCCTTCCTGGAGGAGCCCTACGAGAAGACCCCCGAGCACGATGCCCTGATCGCCAAGATCGATGCCTGCAATAAGGCCGACGCCGAGGCTCAGGCTGACCCGCACTTCTTTGACGAGTTCCTCGAGAAGTGGGACCGCGGCGAGTACCACGACTAATTAGGTTCCGGCGTTCTGCCGAACGCCGGACCGGCCGACGCTGCGAAGCCATCTGGCGGGCAATCTGCCGTTCAGCTTCGGCGGCATGACCAGAAGGTCAATGCCGCCTCGCTTCACGGCACCTTGCCTCGCCAGCTGACTTCTCGCTGACGTTGGGGGTACCTGTGGGGTTACCGCTGTTGTTGCGAAGCTTTCTGGTTCAGTAAGCTGCTCCGATAACACGTTTGCTTGCTGAGCTTGTGGGCTTCGTTTTGGCGGGACCCAGTATTCTGCAGCTTTTCAATTGACGGCTCGCGTTTCTGTGAGGGGGCGCGGGCCGGTTTTCTATCAGCCCTATTGACTTGGCGGGCTGTCATAAGAAAGGGAAGGCTCCTATGGAGTTTGTTCTTGATAACGGCTCTGTCCGCATTGCGTTGAGCACGGCTGGCGGATCGTTCACTTCTATTGCGGCCAACGGCCGTGAGTACCTGTGGCAGGGTGACCCGGCGGTCTGGTCGGGCCAGGCACCCATTTGTTTCCCGATCTGCGGCGGCCTTCGCGACGGTCACGCAATGACCATGGGCGGCCGCGAGATTAAGCTCGCCCGTCATGGCTTTGCTCGCAAACAGGAGTGGAAGCTCGAGGAGCAGGGCGACAACATGGTCGCGCTGAGCCTAAGCTCTGCCGACCATGCCGAGTTGCTCGAGCAGTACCCGTATCCGTTTAAGATCGTTGCTCGTTACATGATCGATGCGGAAAAGGTGGCTGTGTCGTACGAGGTGACCAATGAGGGCACCGAGGACATGCCGTTCTTTGTGGGCGGTCACCCTGGCTTTAAGTGCCCGCTTGACGAGGGCGAGTCCTATGACGACTACGAGCTCCGTTTTGAGCAGCGCGAGGCCGCCGAGCTCTGTACTGCCGTTCCCTCGACGGGCCTGATTGATGTTGAGCATCGCAGCAAGAACCCGATGGTTGGCCATGACCTGCCGCTGACGCACGAACTCTTTGACTTCGCAGAGACCATCTTTGACGTGCTTGAGAGCCGCGTGGTTACGCTGACCAAGAAAACCGAGGACAAGGGCGTGCGACTGACGTTCCCCGATATGCCGTACCTGATTGTGTGGAGCAAGCCCGAGGGTGACTTTGTGGCCGTGGAACCGTGGGGCGGCCTGTCCACCTGCTCAGACGAGGACGATATCCTGGAGCACAAGCGCGGCTGCCTGGTGGCCAAGCCGGGGGAGACCGTTACTCGCGGCTTTGAGATCGAGATCCTTTAACGAGCTATCGTATGTTTGGGGCCGCGCGTGTCGTGCCCCGGAAACAGGAGTTCAATATGATTCTGACCGTTACCATGAACCCGTCGATTGATACGCGCTATCAGCTCGACAAGTTGATCATCGACGACGTGAACCGCGTGACGCCCGAAAAGACCGCTGGCGGTAAGGGCCTCAACGTGAGCCGCGTGTTGCTGCAGCTGGGCGACGACGTGCTCGCGACCGGTCTGCTCGGCGGCCACATGGGTGCCTATATGGCCGAGCTCATGGATGCTGACGGCGTCAAGAACGAATTTGTGCCCATCGCCGGTGAGACGCGCATTTGCCTGAATATTCTGCACGAGGGTAATCAGACCGAGCTTTTGGAGAGCGGCCCGCAGATCACCCCGGCCGAGCTCGAGGCCTTTACGGCCAAGTTCGCCGAGCTTGCGGCGAAGGCGGACGTTGTGACGCTTTCGGGCTCGCTGCCGCGCGGCGTCGATGCCGGCTACTATGCCGAGCTCGTCAAGATCGCCGAGAAGGCGGGCGCCAAGGTGCTGCTCGACACCTCGGGTGCATCGCTGGAGGCCGCGCTGGAGTCCGA